>JBGPAF010000431.1:0-2506 GCA_041480535.1 Bacteroidia bacterium | reverse complement strand
ATCCTGTGCTATTGTGAATTGAAAAAATTATAATTTTATGCCTGTGTATTTTTCAGGGGAGATAAGAATAAAATAATCCTTATATAACTTAATCCAAAAACAGAAACTAACTTATGAAAGATCAACAGAAATTATGGTCAAGGCGACGTTTCCTTGGTTCAGCAGCCCTCGGTATGGCCGGAATGGCTGTTATTCCTAATCTCACAACTTCATGCAAAGGCAATACCAAAACTAAAGCTGCAGCTGAGACCGGAGCTGAAGATGAAATCACTCTTGGCTTCATCGGTATGGGACAACAGTCAATGTTCCTGCTGAGTGGCTTTCTCCAGGTGCCTGGTGTAAAAGTACTTGCGGGTTGCGATGTATATGGTATCAAACGCAAACGTTTTGAAAAAAGGGTAACCGAGTTTTATGCCAAAGCAGGCAAGGAAGTCAAGATTGACACATATGAAAAATATCAGGATCTGCTTGCAAGACAGGATATTGATGCTGTTGTGATCGCCGTTCCCGACCACAGTCACGCAATGATAGCTATAGCTGCCTGCAAGGCTGGCAAGGATGTTTACCTTGAAAAACCGATGACTTTCACAATAAAAGAGGGGCAGGAACTGAAAAAAGCAGTCCGGGAAAACAACAGGGTTTTAGCAGTAGGGAGCCAGCAGCGTTCTGATGCCGGATTCCAGCATGCAGTAAACCTGGTTCAGACGGGTGCATTGGGTAAGATCAGCAAAGTCAACGCTTATGTCGGAGCCCCACCGACACCTTATGATCTTCCTGAAGAACCGCTTCCTGCTGATCTTAACTGGGATCTGTGGCTTGGGCCTCTGACAGCAAATATCCATTTCAATAACCAGCTCGATCCTCCTATTTCGCTTGATCCGGAAAAAGACGAAGAAATCTGGGGCGCATGGCGCTGGTATAAAGAAATGGGCGGAGGTTTTACAACCGACTGGGGTGCACATATGTTCGATATCGCTCAATGGGGGCTTGGGATGGACAAAAGCGGACCTGTTGAAATCTCTCCTATAGGTGACGGCACCGAGTTCATATCATGGAAATATGCAAACTGTGTGGTAATGACTTCGGAACCATTCGATGATAAACTGACAAAGGGCGTAAAATTCTGGGGTGAAAATGGATGGATAGAAGTTGCCCGCGGATACTTTAACGCATCCGATCCTAAATTTAATCCTCCTGCCTCAGCTGCATCAACAGACGAAGGTCCGTACGAAACCGGAATTCCTCACCAGGTTAACTTTATCGAGTCGGTCAGATCACGTCAGGATCCTGTAGCTTCAGTTGATATTGGTCACAGCAGCTGCACCGTATGTAATCTTGGCAATATTGCATGCGACCTGAAGAGGACAATAAAATGGAATCCTGAAACAGAAACTTTTGTTGATGATCTTGATGGAGCTGCCACGAAACACCTGCAATATGAATACAGAAGTCCATGGAAACTTGTTTAATGATTTTCACCCCTAAATCCCCTGAAGTGGACTTTAAGAATTTTAAGCTCCCCCTTTATGGGGTTGGGTAGCAAGAAAAAAAAGAGGCTGCACGATTGTGCGGCCTCTTTTGATATAGTCTGAGCAAAAATCAATCTACTCTTCTCACTTTGATAGCAACAGGTCCTTTTTCTCTCATCTCGATCTCAAACTCAACCACTTGTCCTGTCTCAAGTTCGGCATGGGGAACCTCAAGTCCGGAGCGATGGATAAATATATCCTTCTGATCTTCTGTCTGAAGAAACCCATAACCCTTAACCCTGTCATACCATTTAACAGTACCTTTCATAGTTTTTGAGTTTTTGTTTTCTACCTGTAATTATCCCTTCTGTTTCCGCCACCTCCTCTGCGGTCGTTATCTCCGCCTCTGAAATTACTTCTTCTGTCAGTCCTTTCAATAGATTCGTTAACAATAATTTTTCTGCCCTGAACTTCAGCACCATTAAGTTCCTCAATGGCCTTCTTAGCTTCAGCTTCGTTAGGCATCTCAACGAAACCAAATCCTTTACTTTTCCCAGAGTACTTGTCAATAATGATTTTTGCGGATCCTACTTCGCCATACTCTTCAAAGATTTCTTTTAATTCTGCTTCACTCATTTTGAAATGAAGACTTCCTACATAAATGTTCATAATTCAATAATTAAAGTAAATAAAACAGGAACAAAGGTCATATTAATTTTTGATATCTGAAAATAAAACACCATAATATATTGGATTTTAACAGCCTTTTCGTGTAACAATACCTACATGTACCATAAAATCACAACTGAAATCAACAATATTCTATCTCTGTAATCAATATAGACAGCTCGCTGTTTATATTGTTCGCTGCTTAAAGTTGTTCTGTTCCGGAGTTCGAATTGACTGGTTATTCAGTTATTCGGCAGCTGTACTTCTTATTTTTTATTTCGAATATAGATATGTTTAATGTTATTCTGGCCGGAATCCCTCTCATCTATTTCAAAATCAAGTGATCTGATAAGTGGTGTCAGCTTTGT
>JBGPAF010000430.1:0-2511 GCA_041480535.1 Bacteroidia bacterium | reverse complement strand
TCAATATCAGCGATACAAGGGATGCCGTTAAGATTATCGCAGGCCGTTATGAGACTGAATCATCCGGCGGCATTACACTTGAAACGATAAGGGCTTATGCTGAATGCGGAGTTGATTATGTCTCAGCCGGTGCACTTACTCATCATATTAAAAGCCTTGATATGAGTCTGAAAGCTTTTTAATTTATGCATATCATCAAAGGGATAGGGAGATTTAAAGTAAAGGAGATATTCAGTAAGCTTGTTCTCCCCGGATTTGATGGCATTCCCATAAGTGATGTTTCAAAATTTGTTATCAAAGGATTCCGGAAAGGCGTTCTTGTTACACGGGCCTCATCAATAGCATTTAACCTGTTGATGGCTATTCTTCCGGCAACCATATTCCTTGCTACCCTTATACCATTTATTCCTATTCCGAATTTTCAGGAGGAACTGATAAGGCTGTTTGAAAGCATGATTCCGGTCAATGCTTATAATCTGATGGAAAACACTATTGTTGATATTATAACAAACAAAAGCGGGAGCCTGCTTATTGTAATGTTTTTTGCTACAATAATTTTCTCAACAAATGGGATACATGCAGTTATACATTCATTTGTTGTTACTTCCCATTCCTTCAAATCCCGATCGTGGGTTAATCAGCGAAAAGTATCTGTACTGCTGCTTCTTATCGGCATCATTATGTTTGCAGTTGCGGGAATACTAATAATATTCGGTAAAATGGCCATCAACAGGCTTGTTGAACTTGAAATCCTTGAAAAAAGTTTAGTTATTTCAATACTCGTTTTCCTTAAATGGATAGTGATTGTATTACTGCTTTTTCTGGCAATCTCATTTCTCTATTACCTTGCACCTGCAAAAAGGCACGATTTCAAATTTGTAACCCCGGGATCAAGTCTGGCAACCATTTTATTTATTATTACTTCACTCGGTTTTTCCGCCTATGTGAACAATTTCGGACAATACAACAGACTTTATGGCTGGATAGGCACACTGATGGTTATATTAGTGTGGCTTTATCTTAACTCAATCGCCCTGCTCATCGGGTTTGAGTTGAATGTAAGCATTAAAGATGCAAGGGTAACTGATTCCGAAGGAAACAAGGTCATCAGCCACAATGAAGAAACTGCCTGACACACCCGGGCTTCCCCATAGCTTATGCTGAAAAATTGATTATTTTTGGACCGACATTCCCGAAAGATGAAAAGATGGATTTTTATATTTTCTCTGGTGATCCTGGCAAGCTGCAAAGAAAAAGTTGAGGAAACATATTTTACACCTGAGAAAGCTGAGACCAGTTTCAAAAATATTGAAGATATCTGTAACAGGGATGGCGGCAATCTCTGGGGGAAAAACCTGTACGGACCTCTGATGTATGTTGACAGGGACAGCAGAAAAATCTTTGCAAATCAGCAAGATAAAGATGGTCTCCTTAAACTTAAAGATGGGATTTATACCGGACTTTACCCAAAAGAAAATATAATCAGTACAACTGCTGTCAACTTCGGCGGAACGCATTTTGGCATGGCTCCTCTGCCAAATGAAGATGATGAATACAGGATAACAACAAGAGCAATTCATTCCCTCTTTCATAAATATCAGCAGACGATAGGAATCAACCCTGAGTATTTTAATGCCATCAATATGGATGAGAAAGAGGCACGCATCTGGATCAAGCTGGAATGGAAAGCCCTGAAGAAAGCTATTGGATCGGACGGTGAAGAACAAAAGCTGGCCATCCGGGATGCTCTGATCTTCAGGGGCTCAAACCGTGAATCATTCCCTAAATATACCAATATGGAAAACCGGTTTGAGACATACGAAGGACTTGCTACATTTACCTATATTCTGCTGACAACTAAATCTCCCGAGGGATACAGGTCAAAACTTTTTGAATATCTCGACCGGATCTATTCTTTCCAGTCATATTCAAGATCATATGGTTCAATTCACGGGGCTTTGTATGCCACACTACTCTACCAGAAGGGTTTCGATTTCAAGACAATTACCTCAGATACTATTGACCTTGGCAATAGTGTAAGGGAACTCTATCAGATAGAACTTCCCACTGTATGCAGGGATGTGGCAGGCAGTATATCAATAAATTACAATATTACTGAAATCTATAATGAAGAGGAAAAGAGGTTGCAGGAAATAAAAGAAAGGCTTAATAATCAGGTAAGTGTGTTTACAGAAAAGCCAGTTGTATTTCTGGAGCTCGAAAGTCCATATTTTGATTTCGAGCCTGAGGATGTCCATTTCCTTGATACTCTCGGAACTCTTTACAAGACAATGCGGGTATCGGATAACTGGGGAAAACTGACTGTTGATAAAGTTGGCTGTCTTGTTTCCAATAATTATAAGTATCTGCGCATCACAGCCAAGGGATTAAAAATCGACAAGAATCATATCTATGGCGATGGATGGCAGATAATCATGAATGACGGATGGGATTTTAAGGAAACCGATCAGAATTACTTCATGAGAAAATTAGTGCCATGAAATCTTATGT
>JBGPAF010000429.1:0-2524 GCA_041480535.1 Bacteroidia bacterium | reverse complement strand
GACTTCCAGCCTTCCAGGCTGGCCCTGTTAAATATGGCTAATGAGTGGGCCTCGCGCTATTTCACAGGGCTGGCTATTTCGCTAAAGGTCTCCACAGGACATTTTTTTAATGCTCAGCCTCCTCCGGCATCTTTTCCTTTATATACCATTTTCAGATTTCCACATCAAATATTTGTTCTAAAAAGATTATTTATTCTACCTTGAAAAATTAACTTTTATATGCAATTCGATTATTGGATTTAGTCAATTGCAATATACAATAATAGTAATCAAGTAAGTGTGTATAGAGGGTAGTACTTTGTAAAGAGGGGGAAATAGCAGTTATTCAATGCATTAAACCCCCTCTTTGCTGTGCAAAGAGGGGGTTTGAGGATGAGTACGGGCGATAAAAAAAAAGGATTTTGCATTATTTGAACATTCTGCCAGGAGACTATTTTTGTCATTTTGTCTGCATAATTTTAAAAAACATGCCATTATGGCAGTGAATTCGATTTGGAACAGAAATTGAAACTACATGGGTAGATTGAAAATGTTAAACTTAAAATAATGGAGGAGAAAATTATGTTACCAACTATTGCAAAAAGAAG
This sequence comes from Bacteroidia bacterium, assembly GCA_041480535.1. GTDB lineage: Bacteria > Bacteroidota > Bacteroidia > Bacteroidales > VadinHA17 > LD21. Next base: position 1,937 of record JBGPAF010000429.1, on the reverse strand, counting down.
TTACAGACCATTTTACATGGGAAATATTTTTGATGATGATTTTTTCCCTGTTATGTCGACCAACACCAGTTCAATGCCGGCTGTAAATATTAAGGAAGATGAAAAAAGATTCACTCTGGATCTTGCAGTTCCCGGAATTGACAAGAAAGAATTAAAAATTGACATCAATGAGGATGTGCTTACGATCTCGTCAGAAACAAAAAATGAGTCAGAAGAAAACAAAGACGGTTACAAGAGAAAAGAATTCAGCTATTCATCTTTCTGCAGAAGCTTTCAGATACCTGAAAACGTAAACAAGGATAAGATTGAAGCTAATTACAAGGATGGAATTCTTAATGTCACTCTTCCTAAAGCTGAAGAAGAAAAACATAAGATATCCCGTCAGGTAAAGATTTCATAATTAAAGAAAATCCCGGCTATTTGCCGGGATTTTTTGTTTCAGAACAATTTTCAAGTATTTTTTGAGCGAACCTTTCTCCAAACTCAATCATTGCATCCTTTTTAGATGCACCGGGAGAAAATTTGAAGGTTGCAGTCTCATCGAAAGTCTTTAATTTCAGGTTCCTGAAATTCTCAAGAATAATCCTTGGAGCTTCCCCGCTCCATCCATATGATCCGAAAGCGCCTGCTGTCTTACCTTTGTCACGCAGGGGGTTTACGAGAGCAAAAAGCTTATAGACAGGGAGAAGAGTGTTCTGATTTATAGTTGGTGAACCAGCAAGGATTGCATCGGCAGAAGTAAGCTTCGAATCAAGTTCTTCTACGGATATATTTTCTATATCTGCTATTTCTATATTAAAAGTGCCGGTTTTGCTGATTCCAAGAGCAATATATTCAGCAGCCTGTTTTGTATAACCGTAAGCCGACACGTATGCAATAAGAACTTTCTTAACCGGCTTATCAGCAATAAGATTCAGATATTCATTTGAATATTTCTCAGTCAGGTCAACTATTTCCCATCGGTGGTCACGGAGAACAGGTCCATGCCCCGGGCAGATTACATCAATCTCCAGGGATCTGATCTTCTCAATTGCTTTTATCATGAACCTGCTGTAAGGTTTCAATATCACATCAAAGTAATATTTAAAGGCCCCCAGATATTCAGGTGTAAGTTCGCTTATCATTCTGTGATCACAGAAATGTGCGCCGAATGAATCGCAGGTAAACAAGACCTTATCTTCTTCCAGAAAAGTATAAATTGAATCCGGCCAATGCAGATTTGGTGCTGAGATAAATCTTAATGTCTTGTTTCCGAGATCCAGAGTATCACCATCCTTAACGACAAGTGATCTGAATGGTTTGTTTACGATGTCTTCAAGATACCTGATAGCATTCCCGCTTCCTACTACAGTGGCAGATGGGACCATTTCGAGCAGCAAACGCAGGCTCCCTGAATGATCAGGCTCGGTATGATCAAGAATAATATATTGTATCTCACCCGGATCTGTAACTGATTTCAGTTTCTTCAGATATGTTTCGCTGAACTTTTCTTTGGCAACCTCTACAATAGTTTTTTTATCCGCATCAATAAAATAAGAATTATAAGTTGTCCCTGATTCAGTTGTCATTACAATATCAAAGGTTTTGATATCATAATCGAGTATCCCGATCCATTTTACATCGGGTGTAATATCTATTATACTGTCATCATTCCTTTTCATGGAAAATAAATTATTCAGATTTTGGCAATAATGCTTTTGTTGGCCTTAACCTGCTGAAGGATGGGCACTTCAATCTCTGTTCCCAACGGAAGAAAAATATCAACTCTTGATCCGAATTTAATGAATCCAAGTTCATCGCCCTGGGTCACTTTCTGATCTTTCTTTGCGTATGTAACTATCCTGCGGGCCACTGCACCTGCAATCTGGCGTACAAGAATCTCGGTCCCTTTTTCGGTCTCAATAACAATTGTGCTCCTTTCATTCAATTCGGAAGAT
>JBGPAF010000428.1:0-2525 GCA_041480535.1 Bacteroidia bacterium | reverse complement strand
AGCTTCTTACCTTTGCACTTCCATATTCATTCAATTAAAATTATAACTATTAATTATAATATCTTATGAAAAGATTGTTTACAGCATTTCTCATGATCACCTTTGCCGGAGTTTTTCAGGGACAATATACAATGGCTTGCACCAATTTCCTTGTAACAAAGGGAGCATCAAAGACCGGTTCGGTAATGATCACCTACTCAGCTGATTCTCATGTTCTTTACGGTGAATTGTACTATTGGCCTTCAAGGGATTACCCCGAAGGTGCCTGGCTTGATGTATATGAATGGGACACAGGCAAATACATGGGAAAGATCAAACAGGTGAGGCACACTTATTCGGTTGTGGGCAACATGAATGAACATCAGGTTTCCATTGGGGAAACCACATACGGAGGCCTTGATCTTGTTGATACTACCGCAATAGTAGATTATGGAAGTCTTATCTACATCACCCTTCAGCGGGCAAAAAATGCCAGGGAAGCAATCAAGGTGATGTCGGAGCTTGTATCGGAATATGGCTATGCCAGCCCAGGTGAATCATTCTCAATAGCTGATCCGAATGAAGCATGGATATTTGAAATCATTGGCAAGGGCAAGGGCAATAAAGGTGCAGTGTGGGTTGCACGGCTGATACCCGACGGCTACGTTTGCGGACATGCCAACCAGGCAAGGATACAGACATTCCCACTGGCCACCGGCAAAAAAACAAGCAATGCAATTACTTCAAAGGATTTGAGAAGGATATATGACCCTGCAGTTGAATGTGTATATGCATATGATGTTATTGAATTCGCCAGAACCCTGAAAAAAAATCCTTATACCGGCACCGACCAGCAATTCAGCTTTTCAGATACCTATAATCCTATAACTTTCGATGGAGCAAGGTTCTGTGATATCCGTGTATGGGCTTTCTTCAGGGCAGTAAATGATGAGATGGAGCAATATAAGAATTATGTTTCCGGTCATGATCTGAGCAAGCGCATGCCTCTTTGGGTCAAACCCAACAGGAAAATATCAGACTACGATATGATGAACTTCATGCGCGATCATCTTGAAGGAACCGAGTTCGACATGAGAACAGATATTGGCGCCGGCCCATTCCATTCACCATATCGCTGGCGTCCTCTTACGTGGAAAGTCTCCGATGATCCTAACGCACCATCATATGTGAATGAAAGGGCAACATCGTCACAGCAGACCGGCTTTGTGTTTGTCGCAGAATCCAGGAACTGGCTTCCGGATCCAATAGGCGGAATTTTCTGGTTCGGCGTGGACGACGCAAGCACCACAGTTTTTAATCCTATGTACTGCGGGATTACGGAAATCCCTGATTGTTTTAAAGTCGGGAATGGCGATATGGTAACCTACTCTCCCACTTCAGCATTCTGGCTTTTTAACCAGGTTGCCAATATGTGCTATTCAAGGTACGATATGATGAGCGCCGATGCAAATAAGCTGCAGATGGAGCTCGAGGGCTTATACATTGCTGAAACTACGACAATTGACGAGGCAGCAAAGAAGCTGTACGAAAATGATGTATGGAAGGCAAGGGATTATCTTACAAATTATTCTGTCACAACCGCTCAGAACACCTTCAAGCAATGGAAAAAACTGAGTGAGTACCTTCTAGTCAAATACATGGACGGCAACATTAAAAATGAAAAAGACGGGAAATTTGTAACCAGTGAAGATGGTTATCCGGCATATCCCAAGCAGCCAGGATATGATGACAAATGGAAGAAATCGGTTATCCAGGACACCGGAAATAAATTGTTTGTTCCTGCAGGCTCCGCACATTAGGAACCGGAGCGACAGGGCATTATTTAAAATATTGAATTGTACTATTGGCGAATACAAAATATTATTGTATCTTTGCCCCCTGTTTTAAAAGATCATATTAAGAAAACAAAATTGTTTGTGAAATGAATTTAATGGATGTTGTTGACAAGGAATTGACAGTAGCTAATGAGTATCCGAAAATTATTGCAGGAGACACTGTTACTGTTCACTATAAGATTAAGGAAGGGAACAAGGAGAGAATACAGCAGTTCCGTGGTGTTGTGATTCAGAAAAACGGTGTCGGCCGTACCGAAACTTTCACAGTAAGGAAAATGTCGGGCAATATTGGAGTTGAAAGGATTTTTCCGGTCTCATCACCTTCAATTGACAAAATTGAAGTCAATAAACATGGGAAAGTCCGCAGAGCAAAAATTTTCTACCTGCGCGATCTGACCGGTAAAAAGGCACGTATTCGTGAGAAAAAATTCTGATGATATTATTTTAATAAAAAGGCTGTTATTGATTGACAGCCTTTTTTATTATATGGAATTAGATTTTATTAAGTAATTCTTCCCTTTTTAATTTGGCTTCCTCCACAAGTTTCACAGCTTTCTCGTCTGCTTCCTTTACTACCTGATCAGCACGCTTGTCAGCTTCTTTTTTAACTGAGTCGGCAGCCTTTTGAGCAGCCAGTTTGGCTATAGTGCCTTTCGTTTCAGCTTCCTTTATTATCTTCTGAGCCTGTTT
>JBGPAF010000427.1:0-2533 GCA_041480535.1 Bacteroidia bacterium | reverse complement strand
GCCAGGTCAAATCCTGAAAAAACAGTCATTTTCCTGGGGATTGGTTTTGAAACCACGGCTCCGGGAACCGCAGTAACAGTGAAACAGGCAAAAGAGGACGGACTCAATAATTTTCTGCTTCTGTCCGCTCATAAGGCTATGCCGCCTGTTATGGATACTATAGCTAAGGAAGGGATTCAGCTTGATGGATTCATATGTCCTGGTCATGTCGCTACTATAACAGGTTCTGATATTTTTAAATTTCTGCCGGAAAAATATAATCTGGGATGTGTTGTTGCCGGCTTTGAACCATTAGATCTGCTTCAGTCAGTTTTAATGCTGATCAGGCAGGTAAACCGTAAATCTCCTGAGGTGGAAATACAATATACCCGGGCAGTAACTTCGGCCGGAAATTCTATTGCAATGAGACATCTGTCGGAGGTATTTGAATTCAGCGATGCAAACTGGAGAGGATTCGGAGTTATTCCTGACAGCGGCTTGCATCTCAGGAAAGAATTTGAAAATTTCGATGCTGAGAAAAGAATTCCGGTCAACATTCCGTTCCACAAGGAAAATGCCTCTTGTATTTGCGGGGATATTTTGAGAGGTTTAAAGAAGCCTGACAACTGTAAACTTTTCAGGAAAGCATGCACTCCTGAAAATCCTGTCGGAGCTTGCATGGTATCACCCGAAGGGGCATGTAATTCTTTTTTCAAATACATTCACTATGAGTGAACTTGTCACATTGAACCACGGAAGTGGCGGCAAACAGGCACATGCGCTGATCACGAACATGTTTGCAAAGAAATTCGGGATGACTGATCCTATGACCGATTCAGCAGTATTAAGGGAACCTGGCTTCACGCTGGCGTTTACAACCGACTCATACGTTGTTGATCCTTTGTTCTTTCCGGGAGGTAATATAGGAAAGCTTGCAGTTTGTGGTACAGTAAATGATCTGTCAGTGTCGGGAGCTGTGCCAAAATATATCTCAGCATCTTTTATAATTGAAGAAGGATTCCCATTGAAGGAGCTTGAAATTATTTCAGATTCAATGGCAGAAGAGGCCAATCTTGCTGGAGTTAAAATTGTTACAGGAGATACAAAAGTTGTCGGAAGAGGGAAATGTGACAAGCTCTTTATTACAACAGCTGGCATTGGATTATTAAAACCGGAGCATGAACATATCAGTGCGGGGAAAAAGATCGGGTCAGGAGACAGGCTGATAGTCAGCGGTCCTCTGGGAAATCATGCAATAGCAGTTCTTGGAGCCCGCAACAACCTGAGCTTCAGCTCATCAGTTGTATCCGACTGTGCATCTTTGAACCATATGATTCAGGGAGTTCTGCATGAATGTGATCAGGTTCATTTTATGAGAGATCTGACAAGAGGTGGTCTTGTGGCAGTCCTTTACGAACTCCTTCAGATAACTTTATCAGATTTAATTATCGATGAGATATCAGTTCCTGTCGATGATCCGGTAAAGGGATTATGCGAGGTGCTTGGCTTTGATCCATTTTATCTTGCTAATGAAGGAAAGATTCTGATAGTCGCCGGGGAGGCCGAACATAAAAAGGTTCTGGATATATTGCGATCTTTTCCATCAGGCGAAAAATCAGCCGTAATAGGCGAAGTCACTTATGTTCACAGAGGGAATGTCATCTTAAACACATTTAGTGGCGGCAAGCGGATACTTGATATCCCTTCAGGAGTTCAGTTACCAAGAATCTGCTGATGTTTATTAGAATTTGAATCCAAACTTGACTTCAAGACGGTTATAGTTGACCTTGTAGGTATATATAATATCATTATAATTATCTTGTTTGTAGCTTGTCTGGGCGTATCTGTAGGCAAATGAAAGGTAGGTTTCCAGGTCCTCTTTTGCCCATGAGATTCCGGTTCCGATTCCCAGCGAAGCTCCGCCTTTGTAATCTTTGGGATAATAATACTGGTTGTAAGGATCACTCTCTTCATCGCCTCCTGTGTGGATAAGCGCTCCGCCTCTTAAGAAAATGAAGGGTGCAGTTTTCCTGTCGTTAAAGAGCCGTTTATATTCGAAAAACAAAGGTGAATATGTTGAACCCAGAAACTCAACCCCGGATCCTATGCCAAAAATATTTTTCGTTAAGGAAGTGTAATTTACGATGATGTTGAAACTGAATGGTGCATCCAGATCGCTGTTCTGTGACCCTATCAGCAGTCCGGACTCAAGTGCAAAGCCGGCACCGTTTGCTTTTCTCCCATCGTAACGCGGTATCTCCTTTAAAAATTTGTCAACTTCCTCTGATGAAAAATTGAACAGGCTGCCGTCAGAAGTCTGGATTTTATATCTGTTTTCAGATATTTCCAACAGTTTTCCATAGATAACACTGCCGTTCTTCAGATAAAGTGCATCCTTAGTTTTTTGGGCTGACAGAGGTAATGTAATTATAGTCAGCATGATGAGTAATATGAGATGTTTTTTCATATGCAATTAGTGTTTAAGGTTAATAGTTTTGCATGATTTTTGATCTGGCTTATATAGCTAAATCTAAACCATATGAAATCAAAAATC
>JBGPAF010000426.1:0-2547 GCA_041480535.1 Bacteroidia bacterium | reverse complement strand
GTAAGAAGGAAAAAACTAAATTTGCATGATGTTAATAATTCATCATGGTTGACTTTCAGAAACCAATACCGCATTACCTGAACGAGAAGGGGAATATTATCAGAATGATATTATTTACTTCCCTGTTTGCTCTTGTTTTTATAAACATCTATTCTCCCTTCGGAGCTGACCGATGGTTTGAACTGAACCGACTGGAGTTTCTTACATATTCCAGCCTGGTTATCCTTACAGGTGTTCTTGTTGTTGTCTTCAGCAGAATTGTCATGTACTATTATGGCAGGAAGCATATCATAAGTTATTACCAGTATTTTGCCTGGATCTTTGCTGAAATAATGCTGATGGCGCTGTTTTATACGCTCTTCGAAAAGTATGTTCTTAATGATACCCGTCTATTCGTTGAACTGATAAAATTAACGGCCCGGAATACTGCCCTGGTGCTGTTGCTTCCATATTCCATAATGTGGCTCTATTTCTCATGGCGTGACAAGAAGGAGCTGATTGAACGAATGGCTGAAATCCAGCCTTTTTCAGGTAATGCAAGAGAGATGATACCCTTTTATGACGATAAATCGGTTCTCAAATTTTCAGTGAAGAAAGAGAACCTGCTTTATCTCGAATCAGCCGAGAATTATGTCAGCATATGCTATCTTAACAAAGGAAAGGTTTCAAAATACCTTCTACGCGACACTCTGAAGAAAATGGAAGAGACCTTTTCAGGAACGGAGATAATACGATGCCACCGGTCATATATGGTGAATTTTGAAAAGGTAAAAGTGATACGTAAAGACAAGGACGGGCTTAAGCTTGAGCTTGACAGCCCGTCAGCAATAGATATACCTGTATCAAAAACCTACGTTGATAATGTAATGCAGACCTTTTCAAGGTTCAGCAGGATGACAGATATATAACAGGAGGGCCTGAAATGCCTGATTTTATTTATCAAAATGAAATACTATTTTTGGTTGGTCTTTATAAGCCTTTAAATGAATATTCTCATTCTCGGATCAGGTGGCAGGGAACATGCCTTAACCTGGAAACTTGCACAAAGTAAAAAAATAGACAGGATATTTATAGCTCCGGGTAATGCCGGTACAGGAACTCTGGGTACAAACCTTAAAATTGATCCTGAGGATTTTAAGGGGATAAAAGAAGCTGTTGCCAGTTACGGAATAGGTATGGTCATTGTAGGTCCCGAAGCTCCCCTGGTAGCAGGAATTCATGATTTCTTCCTGCAGGATGCCTTTTTGAAGAACGTTCCTGTAATTGGGCCGGTCCGGTCTGCTGCCTGTCTTGAAGGGAGCAAGGATTTCGCAAAAGCTTTTCTTACACGGCATAATATCCCGACAGCTAAATACAGAACATTTGACAAAACCAACTTAAGTGAGGCAAATGCTTTTTTAAGAACCCTTGAGCCGCCTTATGTCATTAAAGCTGATGGTCTGGCAGCCGGTAAAGGAGTTGTTATTCTTGATGACATAAATGATGCGACAGAAGAGATTATTGCAATTATAAATGGCAAATTCGGATCTGCAGGTGAAAAGGTAGTTATTGAGCAGTTTCTGAAAGGCATTGAATTATCTGTATTTATTGTAACAGACGGAAAATCATACAAGCTTCTCCCTGAGGCAAAGGATTATAAGAGAGTGGGAGAAGGTGATTCAGGACTGAATACAGGCGGGATGGGTGCTGTATCGCCCGTGCCTTTTGCCGGCATGGAATTCATGAGAAAAGTTAAAGTCAGGATTATAGAGCCCACCATGAAAGGTCTGAAGGCAGAAGGTATTGAATACAAAGGGTTTATTTTCTTCGGGCTTATAAATGTTAACGGTGATCCTTATGTTATTGAATACAATGCCAGACTTGGAGATCCTGAATCAGAAGCTGTAATTCCGAGGATTAAATCGGATCTGTTCGACCTCATTGAAGGAGTGGCATATGGTGATCTGGATAAGAGGGATCTGCTTATTGATGAACGGTATGCTGCAACAGTTATGCTTGTCTCAGGCGGTTATCCGGGTCATTATGAAAAAGGATATGAGATTTCCGGACTCCAAAGTACGGAAGAATGCATTGTGTTTCATTCCGGAACAAAGATCGCCGATGGTAAGGTGGTTACGTCAGGCGGTCGGGTACTTGCAGTAAGCTCATGGGGAAAAACCATGAGAGATGCTCTCGCAGGTTCTTACAGGAATGCCCGGTCAGTGTCATTCAGGGATATGTATTACAGGAAAGATATCGGATTTGATCTATAGTATATATGCTTCGTAAAAAATTCAGGGAAACAGGACCGGATGTAGTAATTCTGATTGTTATCATTCTTCTGTTAACATGGACCGGAGCTTTCCTGCATCCTCATCTGCCCGCAGATCAGGGTTTTGATGTAAAGCCGATGCCTCTTTTCGATCTGCTTATGTCTGTGACGGGCTTTAGTCCCCTGTTCAGTGTTATTGTTGCATCTATGCTAGTTCTTCTGATAGCATTCCTCCTTGTAAATTTCAACACCAGTGCTTTCTTCATAAGTGAAAGAAACTTTTTGCCGGCATTGAT
>JBGPAF010000425.1:0-2551 GCA_041480535.1 Bacteroidia bacterium | reverse complement strand
AAGATCCTTCATCAGAAGGTTCCTCTTATTTGTCTTCCTGAATTCCGGGAGGTAATCTCCCAGTTTTCTGTCAGTTGAAAATTTCCCCTCAGAATCAAGAAGCATTAAGCCTGCGAGAGTGGACGAGACTTTTGTGACTGAAGCCAGATCGAACAGATCGTTTTTTTGCACCGCGATCCTGTCTTCATATGTATGAAAGCCATATGTCTTCTGGAAAACTACAATTCCTTTTCTGGCGATCATCACTTCACAGCCGGGATAGGCTTTTGCCTTCAAACCGATGTCGGCAATTGAATCAATTTTCCTGCTAAGAAATTCGGATGACATACCTGCATTTTCCGGCAAGCCGTAACTGATTCTGGTATTACCTTTTGTTATGATGCCAAATCCTGACGGCCAGGTTTTATTTATTGTGACCGGAAGCAATCCATGTCCTCCTATTCCCCCGAAAATAAGCTGGGCAGCCAGGTCTTCCGTGAAATCATTTTCCTGGTAGGCCAGGATTAGGCCATTGGCTTTCAGCAGTGCATCCAGCTTGTCAATTGCATATGGATTTCCAAAGTAGGTAATAATGGTCTTTTTTGCTTCCATGAGTTTATCAAGGAAGAACGATAATCCGGGTTTGATTCCGAAATTCGTGTTCGGACGCTGATCAGTACTAAACACTCCAGCTATAACCAGATCATATTCGGATAACCTGGCAATTAATTCCTGTGAGCGTTTATCTTCAGAAGGATAGATTGTGAATGTATCGACCGGATAGTAGTTAAGTAAACGTTTCTGGTAGGTTGAAATACTGTTCCTGTTTATGGCGACGGCAGCAATTTTCAAGTCACGGAGATTTTTTATGGGCAGGATACTATCTCTATTAATGAGCACAGTAAGTGCATTGGCATACAGGTCACGGATCAAAGCAATATTCTGCTGCGAAGAGATTTCATTTGTGATATTGTCTTTCTTAATCAACTGTGGTTTGTTTAATCCCGACCAGTATTTGAGAGCCAATACTTTCCTGCATTTAAAATCAATTTCTGCATTGGTTAGTTTCTTTTGAGCAACAAGCTTTTTTATTGCCTTAATTGCGGCATCGATATCTGTCACAAATTCGGCCACATCATTTCCTGCAAGGATTGCCAGCGCTTCAGCTTCACCGGGATTGAAATATTTAGTAACCCCTTTCATATTCATGGCATCTGTAATAACCAGTCCTTTAAATCCCATTTCCGTTTTAAGCAGGTCATTTATAATCGCTGGCGACAGGGTAGAAGGAAGCCTGGATGCAGAATCCAGCGATGGAAGATTCAGGTGTGCTGTCATTACTGCACCTGCACCTTCATTTATCAGATTCAGGAACGGGAACAATTCTATGCTGTCAAGCCTTGTTCTGGAATGTGAAATTACCGGCAGATCGAGGTGGGAATCGGTGTTCGTATCTCCATGCCCCGGAAAATGCTTAATTGTTGCAAGTACACCGTTATCCTGCATCCCTTTCATGTACATTGATGCGCTCGAAGTTACATTCTCCCTGTTCTCCCCGAACGACCGGTAATTTATGACCGGATTTGCAGGATTATTGTTTATATCGGCCACCGGAGCAAGATTAATATGTACACCCATCCTTTTACATTGATTGGCAACCGCTTTCCCCATTGAGTAAATAAGAGAGTCATTACTTATAGCTCCAAGCGTCATCTGGTAAGGAAACTTCTCTACATTCTGAAGCCTCATTCCCAGACCCCATTCTGCATCCATCGAAATCAGAAGCTGCACTTTTGATATTTTCTGGTAATAGTTTGTCAGTTCAGCCTGTTTTTCCGGCGTTCCCTGAAAAAAAACTATTCCCCCCGGGCCGTAGTTCCTTATTATATCACTGACTTCAACCTCGTGAGAAACATCCTTGTTGGAATATCCTGCAATCCATATACACTGAGCGATTCGCTGATCAGGTGTAAGAGAATTAAGCACAGAATCGACCCATGGGTGATTCATATATTTCAGAAACGGTGGTTCTGAGATCTGGGCATTTGTTGCAGCAGATATAGAAAGGATTACTATGAAAGTCAATTGAAAAAGGTATTTTATCAATCGCATGGTTTTATGGTTTCAGTGTGTTTTATATCAAAGATATTCAAAATTAATACTTTTCTCCCGCAGATTACGCAGATGAGCGCGAATCATTATTTTTCAATCTCCGAAAATCAGCGGGATCAGCGGGGAATAATTACTAATTTTACAGACTAATTTTTATACCTGATATGGCAAAAGGCGGTAGATTGGTTTCACTCGATATTTTCAGGGGACTTACTGTGGCATTTATGATTATAGTGAACACTCCGGGAAGCTGGGAATACGTGTATGCTCCCCTTCGTCACGCAAAATGGAACGGTTGCACTCCCACAGACCTGGTCTACCCGTTTTTTCTCTTTATTGTCGGTGTTTCAATGTGGTATTCACTGAAGAAGTACGGGCATGAGCTAAATGGGAGCTCATTCTTAAGAATTGTCAGACGGACTGCATCAATTTTTGCCCTTGGATTGTTTCTAAATATCTT
>JBGPAF010000424.1:0-2554 GCA_041480535.1 Bacteroidia bacterium | reverse complement strand
TGCTTTCTATTCTGAGAAGCTTCTTAAGAGGACCTTGAACTGCCTGGTTACCTGAATCAAAACCAGGATCTTCATTGTCGACTATCAATTCCCCGGGATAGGAAACGGGAGGCAAAGCAGAGAGTATATCTTCTCCACCGGTTTCATTTGCATGGTTCCTGGATTTTATAATTTCATCTATCGGCAGGGTAATTTCCCCGGGAATATTTTTTGCAAAGAGAGTATTGACCATCATCGCTCTGGGTTGTGTATCAAGAATTATTCTGATCTTTTTTGCTTCACCCGGCCCTAAAACAATTATCCTGGAAATATCTAATGCCTCCATACCTCGTCCCTGCATCGATATTGTAAAACTTCCTGTTATTGCTCCGCCCTGATACATTCCTGTCATTTGCTGTCCCTGGCCTTCTCCTCCTGTCCTGAATGATATATTAAATATGCCGGCAACCGGTTCCGGATTTGAAGCTGTGAATGTGACAAGATATCTTACCCTGTCGCCTACGACGATCTCATTTGCCTGAAGGTCAGAGTAGAGAAATCCTGGTTGCTCTTTCTTGTTGAACCAGTCATCCAGATAGGGATAGAACTCAAAACCGAATTTATCCTTCATATCCATATTGAGTGTTATTATATCGACGCTCTGAAATTTATGATCATCAATGTATTTCTGGAACCACTCTTTAAATTCATTGATACCGGCTTTCGATCTGAAAAGATTGAACAGATAATCCCCCTTTAGCGTAATAATTGCCCTTATGGTGTCACTCTCAGGATTTCTTGCCAATACATCTTTAAAGCTGGCATCTTTAAGAATAAGGTTTGCTTTGTCGTTATCCGAAAGTTCTCCGCGGATTTCCCTGAAACCACTCTGAGGTGCAACCTGTTTCTGAAGGTGAGATTCAAAAACAGCATTTATTACGGGATATTCTGTAGAATAGAAGTTGTTCTTGAAAAAGTAAAAACTTGGCCCGAGCCTGTAACGAACAGGCTCATTCCAGGCAACCCCATTTGAATACCTGAAGTTCTCTCCGCTTATGAAAGTGTTCCTGATGAAATCATTAAATAATCTTACCTGCAGCTCTTTGTCGGTTATAACCTGATTATTCCTGATCATTCTTTTTTTCTGCCGGTTAAAACGTTTCTGGAAACCGGCATTTTGGAGGGTTGACAATTTCTCCGGCAGAAGGACCATGGATGGCTGCAATTCTGCCCTTGTCTGGGTGCTCATCCTGGGGTAAGAATAAAACTGAACAGGCACTTCAAGCAGGCACAGTGTTCTGAAAGGATACTTTGTTGAAAAACTGGTCTCCAGCTCTCTCATAATACCTGAAACAAGAAGATTAAGCGTATCCCTGATTTCTGAAAGATCCTTTTTGTAATAATCATGCCCGGGGAAATAGTAACTTATATATTTTACAGAATCGACTTTCAATGTATCCGATCTGTAATTACCAATTGCCAGGGTGATACCGGTCAGAGGTGATTCCGGACTGAAAACAAACCAGCCTTTCTCGTTTTCCATGGTTCCCTGGGAAACAGCGGTAAGTCCATTACCTGTTTTTACACGGAGGGTATAATTAGTAAAATCAATTTTTATTCTGGCAGGATTGGATGGATAGTAATTCAGTCCAGGGACTGGATACCAGTGTGATTCTGGTGTTAGAAGGACATAATTTTCGGTAAGAAACGCCTGACGCTTATTAACCCTGAGCATTTCGTTTATTACGTAAGGATTCTCTTTTAAATTACCCGTATAATCGGGATAGCAGAATGATTCATTAATCAGTCCGGAATATGAAATAACAACGCTGTCTTTCTGTCCTGGAGAAAGGGTTTTCCCCGGATCTATTTCAATTATATGATGTGTTTTCGTGAAACTGAGATCTTTACCGGCTGATGAAACTGAAGTTACATCCAGTCCGGGGTTAAGCGAAAATAAATATCTGTCAATATTCTTATTGTTATTATTTATGAATTTCAGGTTAGCGGATGCTTCAAATGAGTATTTCTTTTGGAAGAAATCAATGGCTGCATCAGTCAGAGAGACAAAGTCACTGTTTTCAAACTTACGGCTGGTCTCAATTACCTGTTTTTTTTCATCAAGGTCATTTTTGTAAAAGGACCAGGTATTATATGCACAAATTACTGTTCCGGCAAAAAATATGAACATAAACACAACGGAAATTATAGTGTGTGTTTTTGATTGAGGCAACCGTTTGAACAATAATACTGTAGCCAGGATAAATGATAATCCTGAAAAGAAATATATGAGGCGCTGATTTAAAATCTGGTCGAGATTACCAAATCCTGTCACTCCCGATTTAAATAATGGCAATCCAAATGCCATATAATCGAAAATTGATCCGAACCGGTACCAGAGCCAGAACATATTAAGTGCAGCAATGCCAAGCAGAAAAAGAAAAGTTATCGCCTGGTTCCCTATTATGGACATCATCATGAAGGCCAGCCCGAGACTGAAAAGGATTGTAGGTACGCAAATTATCAACAGGTAGGTTAGGTATGAAAGTATGTCGATCGACATATCTTTTGCAAT
>JBGPAF010000423.1:0-2555 GCA_041480535.1 Bacteroidia bacterium | reverse complement strand
ATCAAACTGCTTGATAAGCTGAGGACTGAAGTAGTACAGTCATTTGTTCCATTCAATACTCTTTCATATGAAAACAGATACAATTTTATAGCGCGCGGCCATTTCAAAAAAAATGAACTTTTTAATCCTGTCGTACTGCGTAATGAATTTGTCAATCTTGTTTATCCTGTAAAATCACTTGACAGTTTGTTTATTTCATATTATAAACCTCTTAAGGAGGTACCTTATCCCCCTTCAATGCTTCTGCCTGAAAAAACCATTGATTATCCGGCTGATACAATTATTGCCCTGGCTTATTCTGATACGCTGCCTGTAATGTTCCCAACAGAAGGTATCTACTTCTGCTCAGTTAACAGTAATTCAGAGGAAGGATACACATTTTTCAACTTTGGAGAGACTTTTCCATCGATGTCGCACCCGGAAGCAATGATTGAACCGCTCGCATATCTTGCCTCGGAAGAAGAAATGGATGCATTACGATCTTCTCTCAAACCAAAGCTGGCACTCGATGAATTCTGGATTAAGTGTGGCGGCAATATTGAAAAATCAAGAGAACTAATACGCATTTATTATACAAGAATCCTGTATTCAAACTATTATTTCACATCATTTAAGGAAGGCTGGAGAACCGAAAGAGGAATGATCTACACTATTTATGGTCCGCCTGACAAGGTATATAAAAATTCTGAAGGTGAAGCGTGGGGATACAGGAGACCGGTTTTGAAATCTTCCTGGGGTGGAAGATACCATCTTAAGGAGCAGTACCTCTTTTTCAATTTCAGAGTCAGACAGAATAAATATTCTGATAATGATTTTTACCTCAGCCGTAGTGAGACGCTTGTAACTTATTGGGATAAAGCTATTGCCAGCTGGAGAAAAGGTATGGTCTACCGTCTTGATAATCCTGAAGATCTATAATCATCATGATGAAAGAATCAGATTATATTTTTGGCCTCAGGGCAGTTATTGAGGCTGTAAGAGCAGGTAAACAGATCGATCGCCTTTTGATAAAGCAGGGTTTGCAGGGTACCTTGTATCATGAGCTCATGATTGAGGTCCGGAAATATAATATTGCATACCAGATAGTCCCGCTTGAAAGAATTGAACTTGTAACACGGAAAAATCACCAGGGGGTTTTAGCCTGGCTCTCGCTAATCGAATTCGAGTCAATAGCGAATCTGTTACCGATGATTTTCGAAAAAGGAGAAGATCCCCTGATTATAGCTCTTGACGGCGTTTCAGATGTAAGAAATTTTGGAGCTATAGTTCGAAGTGCCGACTGTCTGGGAGCTCACGCAGTTATAATTCCCGAAAAAGGATCGGCAAGGATCACAGCTGATGCCATAAAGACATCTGCAGGCGCACTGCACACCTTTCCGGTATGCAGGGAAAAGAGCATTGTCAGATCAGTTGAATACCTTAAGGAATCAGGACTTAAAGTGATAACAGCCACTGAAAAATCAGGCACTGATATATATCGACTGAATTTGAAGGGCCCGTCCGTTCTTATTATTGGGGGTGAAGACACAGGAATAAGCCGTGAATTAATTTCGATATCTGATCACCAGGTTAAGATCCCTATGACAGGAAATATCGGTTCCCTTAATGTATCAGTCGCAGCCGGTATTCTATTGTATGAAATTGCCAGGCAGCGGTCACTCTGATTACCCGATAATATTTAAAATTCTCTGATCGAGCATAGCCTGGTCAGCCGTAAATGAAGCAAGCCCGGCGAGTGTCAGCAAGGTATCAGGAGCAATTTTACCATCCCTGATTTTTTGCTGCCATCTTGAGAAAACCGGAATTTTGCCATCCTCTGCCACAGCTGTTTTTTCTTCCTTTGAAAGAGATGGGAACATATCTTCACATCCCTCTTCATGGGCAATATGTGTCAGTTCGGCACCGGAGGAAGGCAATTTCGTGTTTAATCTCTCTGCAAGATTGAGTACTTTGTCATCAACCTCCCAGAATTTTTCGATCCTGGCATCACTGGCTGAAGAAAAAAGGCTGACATCATAGTTCTCATGGGTGCATGATGAAAATTTACCGCTTAACGATTTATGTCCCGCAGCAGCAACTTTAGGAGGCATAGTATATACATCCGTTCCGGCGAGCAATTCAAGCTGGTTATAATTTCTAAGGCTTGCGGCAATTAATTTTGTCTGCCATGGATTTTGTGCGGACAGTGCAGCAACCCAGTTCTGGGACGAAATTACGGCCATCTCACCGGCGCCTGATCCATCACCAAGTTTATTATCGATCAAAAAGGCACCTATTCTTCCGAGAAATACATTGAGATAATCCGGACGGGCCGTCCTGGTTACAATTACATTTTGTCTGGCGCTGAATTCAAGAGTGAAGTTTACCCTTACTCCTGCGTCTTTAAGGTGCCTTGCTCCTATCAGACCTTCAGCCGTATATGGGACCTTTACTATAAACTGGTCAGGGCAGATTTCATGATACCTCCTGCCGTAGTATTCAATGGCTTTTATATCATGTGCTGCGCCGGTATGAAGTTCAACGCTGACAAAACCTCCGAATTTTGAAGCAAGCCT
>JBGPAF010000422.1:0-2571 GCA_041480535.1 Bacteroidia bacterium | reverse complement strand
TTCTAGAGAAGGATTCAGGATTGTTTTTTACGATACACTTGAAGATTTCTACCTTGCTGAAGCCCTGGAGTATATAACAACCTGGGAACAGTCATCAGCCAGTAATCACGTTGGAATTTGCGGACCAGTCGGTCCAACAGAGCAGCTTCCCTTAGTGGCCAGGATGGTTAATGAATTGCAACTGAATTTATCAAATGCCCATTTTTGGGGGATGGATGAATGGTGCGTCAATGGGAAAGAAGTTGACGTAACACATCCACTATCATTTGAGAAAGCAGACAGGGAGCTTTGCTTTAACCGGATTGATAAGAAATTTCGTATGCCGGATTCAAACCTGCATTTTCCAAAAGCTGATACAAGCAAGTATTTAAATAGTTGGGAAGCCGGAATTCGTTGTGCTATTATGCAGGGAGGACAAGGAGATACAAAACATTGGGCATTTAACGATCCAGTAAAAAGAGAAGGCAAATTTAAGGATGCACCACCCTCTCCGGAAGAATACCGAAAGCTTTCAACGCGGATAGTAAATCTTCATCCTATCACAATTATGCAGAATGCAAGGACAAGTGCAGGTGGCGTTGTTACCGGCGTCCCAACGCAAGCAATTTCAGTTGGACCTGTGCAAACATGGAAAGCAGAAAAAGTATCTATCTGGCAAGCAGGAACACATGATAATGCATTCGGTCAACGACTCACTGCCTTTATGATCAGTAAGAAAATAGCTGATAGTTCTGTTCCAATGTCTTTATTGTCAGATCACCCAAATGTGCAGTTTAACTATTTCCGCGGGGGGTTAGGTGTATGTGAAGTTGAGATGCATTAAATATTTATCATTATCAAAAGCCATTAGATAATAATGTAATCAAAGTGCAGGCAGGCAATGTTAATGGATCAAAGGAAATAATCAGGAATTTTGTTGTTAAATAACAAAAGGGATATTCAATGAATAAAAGAATTATTGTACTATTGATATTCCGAATTTGCCAGGAACTGTGATATCCGGCCTTGCCCTGGGGGATAGCGTCCTTATACGTCGAGCCGATTTTGGAACAAACCATGAACCTGTTGAGATTCTTGCTGGTACAAAACCTGTAACCATTGAATATACACCCGGAATCTGCAAAATAACTTCTGAATCCGGTGGGATAATAAAAAATATAAATGGGCATGATATCCAATTTTCTGTTGGTGAGAAAATTATTGAAGAAAATTTTCCTGTTATTGCCGGTTCAAAAGAAATAGTTGAGTCTTTAAGAAATGTAATCTTTTTATAATATGATGAAGACTGCGAAATTGATACATCAGAGTATCAAAATAAAGGCCGGCGAATCTTTCTGAATGTCTACAATACTACTCCGGTTCAAAATAGTCTTTTGATCTATAAATGCTATCATTGCTAAAATAATATATGCTGATGTTGAGCCTCATCTATGAATGCAAGCATATTCTCCAGTGGAATATCCCCCTGCAATTCGTGTGAAGGAGCTAAAATATATCCGCCCCCCTCAGCTAAAACCGTTATCAGTTTCCTGATTTCAGCCCTTACATCTTCAGGTGTACCGAATGGCAAGATTCTTTGTGTGCTTACACCGCCCCAGAAAGTAATATCCTTACCGTATTCCTTTTTAAGGAACTTAAAATCCACTGCTTCAGCCTGCAATGGTGTTATCATGTTTACTCCGATTTCAATCAGATCCGGAATAATCTCAGTAATGTCGCCACAAGAATGTATAGAGACCGGCAGGCCTGCAGTGTGTACTGCATCGTACATTTTTTTAAGTCGTTTTTTGAAAAACCTGCGCCATAGATCCGGATCGATTATCAGACCATGCTGTTGTCCCCAGTCATCACCAAAGTGAAATGCATCGACAGGAAACCGGCACATTTTTTTTGTAATTGCCAGATTAAACTCTATGATCTTATCAAAAAGCTCCTCAACAAACGATGGATACATTAAAAAGTCTGATAGAATCGGCTCAATCCCCCTTAAAATCCATGCCCTCTCGTAAAGCGAAAATCCAATCGCACCAATTATGAATTTATCCTTATTCTTACTGATGAATGCCGGGATTTCGTCAAGCTCCATAATCTTATCAGGATCAGGAAACTCATAGTTCTTCAAAGTTGGTTCCTTCAAGGGATTTTCGATTACTGTACCAATATCCTCGTTCGGTTTAAGTTCCCATATTGCACCGAATGCATCTCTGAATTTGTTTGCATCCAGGCTTTCTGATTTGAATATTGAATAATAGCTTGGCTCAAACATTGCAATATGATTGCCGATAATTTCACCAAGATCAATTTTGCCGAAATGATCCGTAAGTTTTTTTTCAGCAGCAGAAAGACAATCTATCTGATAAGGAACAAAATCGGTTTCCTTATGATCCATGGCCCTTTTAACTCTTTCCTTTTTCGTCATATCCATTTACTTTGACATTTATTCTGCAACCATTGTTCGCCTGCTATCCCGATCCCGTGTGCACCAGGCCCTGCTGTGATCTTAAGTATCTGTTTTGATCCTGAAACAATGGTAACTTTCCTTCCATCAATATAAACAGAAGAATTATTTCC
>JBGPAF010000421.1:0-2609 GCA_041480535.1 Bacteroidia bacterium | reverse complement strand
GTTGCTCCTGACGTCCATTCCTCCGCCCTTCAGTGTGTAATCGGTATAGAACATTATCATATTCGGTTTGATTATCACTCCGGTAAGTTCATTTTTAACAACAGACCTTATGTACTTTCCTTCTTTTGAATAGAGATGGATCCCATACAGGTTAGCTGCTACTATATAGTTGTCCGTCAGGTGATATTTAAACTTCAGGTCCGATGGAATCGTTGAGTCAGGTACAGGTTCCAGCCTGATGTATCTTATTTCAGAAGCTATGTCTGACAGTTTGAGATCGCTGATATTAGTGAGATTCCCGGCAATATCAATTTTAACCGGAATATTAGCAGGATCAGCCGAACGATTTTCTTTATAACGAAACCCTTTTGGAAGCCGGTTCAGGGTGTCTGACTTATCACCTGCGCCTGCAATTCTCTCTGCCTCTTCTTTTTCCTGACGGAGGATCTCCTCCGTAAGTTCTTTTTCGCTGGTTTTAAGGCGGTTGCGGTGGCAGGAGGGGCTTCCTAAAAGCATTATTAACATTAACAATATTGTAGAAATCTTTTTCATTTTTCTATTCATATCTCAGTGATTCCACCGGATTCCTCGTCGCCGCCCTCCAGCTTTGCCAGCTGACAGTCAGCAATGATATTGTCAGGACAATTATGCCTGAAAGAGCAAAGATCCACAATTTCACTTCAGTCCTGTATGCATAGTTCTCAAGCCATTTGTCCATTGCAAACCATGCAACTGGAACAGCTATTATAAAAGCGATTAGTGTCCATCTGACAAAATCTTTGTTTATCATGGCAAGTATTTCAATGATATTTGCACCGTTTATTTTGCGGATGCCTATTTCTTTTGTCCGGGAACGGGTTTTCTGATATGAGACAGCAAAGAGGCCGATCATCGACAGGAAAAGACTTATCAGTGAACACGAACCGATTAGTTTTTTAAAGTTCTCATTCCCCCTGTGAAACCAATCAAAGCGGTCACCGACCGATTCAATATCCAAAGGGTAATCCGGGATCAGTTTTTGCCAGATCATTGAAATGGTACTCCTTACTGTCTGTGTTTGATTCTCTGAAGCTTTGACCAGCAGATGCCCCCCTTTATTATCAAAGGAAATGAATGCAGGTTCCACAAGTGATTTTAAATCTGAATAATGAAAGTCCTTTACAATACCTGTAATAATCATGTCTTCCATTCCAGGCATTCCTTTACCAATTAAATCCTGGTTTGGAAAAAGTTTTACGAATGACTGGTTAATTAGGCATTTTTGTGTGTTGGCAGAAAAGGTTTCGGAGAATCCGGTACCATCAGCAAGCTCTATTCCCAGCACATCAAGGTAGTTTTCATCACCGCTGAAACCTGACGGAGAATATTCTTTTTCCACTCCATCCTGCTGATATTTCAGCGCGACCAGGAAATGTTCAAGAACAGGAGAGGCCCCTACCACAGAAACACTGTTTATTGAGCTGCTTTTCAATAACTCATCTTTGAATACTCCGGCTTTGTCCTTATACTGTGGAGGTATTTTTATCTCAATTACCTCTTTATTCAGACCAATAGGTTTTTTGGTGATAAAGTTCATTTGCCTGATAATGATCAAAGCGCAGATGATAAGTGCTATAGAACTGGCTAACTGAAATATATTAAAGACAGGGATCTGAATACTCCTGACCTTATGATCCTGATCGGTTTCTAAAAGATTTAAATTGAGGTTTGAACAGATCAGGTAAAAAGCAAAAATTAATGTCATAAGCAATAAAAAAACCAGGACACCGGCCAGGATTGCGATCTGTTCAGACTGATAGATAAATGTTTTGGTGATTTTGCTGTTTGTCAGATTGTTGAAGAATGGTAATGCATCAAACATCAGGAACAGACTAATGAAGAAAGATATCGTGACAATTATTGAATTTTCCAGCATAAAACGGGCAATCAGATCCTGTACAGTGCTGCCATTAATTCGTCGTAAATAATACTCTTTAACCTTCCCGTGAAACTTATTTGTAAGGACCCCCAGATAATTGAAGGTGGCGATTCCTATTATCATTAATCCTATTATTAGAGAAATCCACAGATCTCTCTTATCACGGTTGATTTCAACAGTTAATCCGCGCAGTGTATCGAAATATGCTTTCTGAAAAGGTTCCAGGTAATATGGACCAGGAGTTCCGGTATTTATAACCGGGATAGTCTCTTTTTTATCTGAAAATAGTTTTTCAAGCTCTTCCGGATCGGTGTTTTTAACTAACCTTACATAACAGCGGCTGTCAACCTCACCGATCAGGCGAACCATATCAAAGTTTATCTGGGTGTTATCGACAGGTTTTTCAAAAATCCCCGTTACCGTCATCTGTTCTGCATTATTCCGGTTAACCAGAGTAATTATCTTACCTACAGGATCGTCTGTACCAAAATATTTATTAGCCAGATCAGATGAAATGACAAGGTTATTAGCTGCTTCCAGGGCTGTTCCAGGATTATTGGTCAGAAGCTTATATGAAAAAAACCTGAAGAAATTTTCTGATGCTCCGATAATTTGAGGATGGTCAAAGTAATCTTCGTTATCTGCAATTATTTTCAGTGCATTTGAATTATTAAAACGGCAAAAATCTTCT
>JBGPAF010000420.1:0-2613 GCA_041480535.1 Bacteroidia bacterium | reverse complement strand
TCAATGCGCTAATAATTGCTTTCCTCATAATAATCAGCTCTTTGTGTACTTTCTTTTCCTTAACCAATTGTATATGATGCCGACAATTATCACAATGAATATCGGTCCGGCAATATTAATGGCCTGCCATTTAAACCTCTCCTTTTTGATTACTGAACCGTTGAGGAGCCTGAGTTTCAGTTCCCTTGACCTTAGCTCCATTATGCCGTTATCATCAACAAGATAGTTCAGGCAATTGATAAGAAAGTCCCTGTTGCCGAACATCTCCCTGGTGTACCTGTCCTGACCAAGAGGCAATGGCGTTTCGGTTGTACCTGTTCGACTTACCTCATTTCTTATGATATCACCATCGGCAATCACTATCATCTTTGTTTCTGCGCTCTCATTTTTCACCTTTAGGTTTGAGTCTTTTGCAAGGTTATCCGTGATCCGGTTCCTGAATGCTGATGGAAATTTTCCTTCGAGCAGAACAGCAACAGGAAGATTTAATTTATTGAATAATCTTTCGTCAGGCGTCATCTCAGCTTCTTTAAGGCTTATCATGAATGGCGGAGAAAGAGTGCGGGAGTTGGCGGATGTCGAAAGCAAAACACTTTTTCTGATGTTCCTGTCGAGTCCGACTGTATCTATATAATCTGCAAACTCACCTCTGACTTTATTAATGTTCCTGGTTATTGGATGGTCCGGTAAAGGTGTCAGCTTTGGAAAATAGAGCCATGGAACAGAGACAGGCTGCTGACGTGTTCCGCCGGTTGACAGGATGAGCCTGATAGGAGCGCAATCAAGATCCTGGACGACTTCGGGATTTATTCTTGCTCCATACCTGAAAAGCTGGTCCTCAATATTCAGGGACCGGTAAAGGGCAGCCGTTTCTCCATAAACAAGGCTGTCGGCGTTCACATTCACCTCTTCAATCAGCCACACAACTTTGCCTCCGTTCATAATATACTGATCCAGAACGAACTTATCATTTTCAGTGAATTCCTTTTCAGGACCGGCAATAACAACGGCAGCATATTTATCAAGGATCCCGGGATTTCCGCCGATAACACCCCTGTCGACAGTAAAGGACTTTGCCAGGTTATAGGTAAGATCAGCTACCTCAATCTCGGGTATTTCATCATGTCCTTCGATAAAAGCCACTTTATAAACGGTGTCGGAACTTAATGTTGCGATTGGCTGAATCATCTCATATTCCAGACCTTCAGTTGAATGAAGAAGGTTTTCCTCGGCACTGACTGATGGATTGTTTTTCAGAAAGTTGACCGGCACTTCGATCCCGTTGTAGTTTACAATCATTCCCGGGAATATTATTTTCTGACTTGATCCACCTTCAGCATCTTTGTCCTGTATGTTTATAGGATTCAATCCCTTTGCTAAAAGAGACTGGTAAAGGGCTTCCCTCTGCTGTGAATTACCTCCTTCAGAGGGATTTATAAAATCATAATCAACCCTCCGTCCCGAAGCAATCCTGAATTCATCGAGCATTTCCCTTACTGACCGTTTCAGCCGCTTAAAAGGTATAGGCATTTCACCGTCGAGATACACCTGGACAAAAATGTCATTCTTTATGCCCGACAGCACTTTACGGGTCGGTTCAGACAAAGTATACCTTTTATCTTCAGTTAGATCGAGCCTCATTCTTAGAAATGATCCTGCAACAACTGCAAAAACAATAACCAGCAGAGTTATACCAAACTGGAGCCAGCTCCTGGTTTTGATATTTTTTGTATCCGGTTTATCAGCCATAAATCAGCTCTTTTTTTTCCATTTGCGCGACAGCAGTACAAGTCTTGTGGCTTCATTGAAGATCATTACCACAGCAACAAAATAGATTATATCCCTGAAATCAATCACTCCCCTGCTAATTGATTTATAATGCTCATTGATACCCAGCCTGATCACAAATTCGTCAATATTCTTAAGCCCTGGAAGGTAAGCAAAGGAATCAAATCCCATAAAAAGGAAGAATGAGATCAATACCGCAATTATAAATGCAACAACCTGATTATCTGTGAGTGACGAAGCAAAAAGCCCAACCGATGCGTACACGGCGGCAAGAAAGAATAACCCGATGAATGCACCCAGGGTCCCTCCTTTATCAAGATTTCCGGGTGATTCCCCAAGTACATAAACTGAGATGTAATAGATCACCCCCGGTATCAGGGCGAGCAGAACAAGTGCGACTGCTGCAAAATATTTCCCATAGACAATTCCTCTTTCTGTAACAGGTTTTGAATATATAAGTTCAAGGGTTCCGAGCCGTTTTTCTTCGGCGATCATCTTCATTGTAACAGCAGGAACAAGGAACAGGAAGATCCATGGCGACAGGAAAAAGAGGGTATCAAGACCGGCATAACCGCTGTCGAGGATATTCCATTCCCCAGGGAAAACCCACATAAACAAAGAGTTGATCAGCAGAAATACAATAATTACAATGTATCCTGTCAGACTGCTGAAAAACCCGGTTATCTCTTTCCTGAAAATTGCCAGCATAGGCGCCTAAATTTTATTTATTTTAATTCCCTCATTCTTTATCGTAACAAAAATAACTAATGAAGTCTTACAATCTTCTTAATATTCGTTTTTTACAATTTTAGCGTTTTTAACATC
>JBGPAF010000419.1:0-2620 GCA_041480535.1 Bacteroidia bacterium | reverse complement strand
CAGGTACAGCTAGTTTCAGCCCCGACAACCATAACCCGACAGCGAAAGTTACAGTCACTGCTTACGGGACATATGTTTTCAGATGGACAGAAGTTAACGGGACTTGTACCAGCAGAGCTTCAGTCACAGTTATTTTTGCTGAACAGATCTCTGCAAACGCAGGGGTTGGCGGAGATGAATGCGACAGAGATTTTTTGCTCAATGCGATCCCGGGATCAGGAACAGGAACATGGTCAAAAGTCAGTGGTCCGGGGAATGCAACATTCAATCCAAATCCAAATCGATATAATGCAACTGTTACAGTAACTCAATCAGGAGCATATGATTTTGCATGGACAGAAGTCAGCAGCAGTTGTACTTCAACTGATATTATTCGTGTGGTTTTTCATTCTGCTCCTTCAATAAACGCCGGACTGGATGCATCTGTTTGCAAAGGCAGCAGCATAAAGCTTCAGGCCACAGGTTCGGGAACTTTTTTGTGGAGTCCTGCAAATTTGCTTAATAATCCGGCTATCTCTGATCCGATTGCCACACCTACAGTAACTACTGTCTTTGCAGTTACATTGACTGATCAGTGGAACTGCAAAAATACTGATCAGGTAACTATTGAAGTTAGAGAAAAGCCGGTTGCTGATGCAGGTCCGGATCAGACTCTTAACTTCCTTTTTGAAACTGAGCTGGAAGCATCAGCTTTGAAAAATTATGAGACAGGAGAATGGGAAATTCTTTCAGGCAGCGGCATATTTTCAAATAAGAATATTAACAATACTATCGTTACGGAACTTTCGCTGGGCGAAAATAAACTTCTGTGGAGTGTTACCAATGGCATATGTGTTTCATCATCAGATACTGTACTGATTAAAATCAATGATCTGATCATCCCAACCTTGATTACTCCAAATCTTGATGGCATTAATGATTTTTTTATAATCAGAGGAATCGAATCACTTGGAATAACCAGCCTGAATATTTTCAACAGGTGGGGAGCAAGTCTATATTCTAATGATAATTATGCAAACGATTGGGATGGGAAGGATGACAATGGTAATCTCCTCCCTGATGATACTTACTTTTATATTCTGAAACCTGAAAAAATAAATCCTATTAAAGGATACATTGTAATAAAACGATGAAATGAAAAGGATAATTAAGTTGCTCATATTTCTAGTGATCCCTTTAAGTCTTTCGGGGCAGTTAACACCTTATACAAATCAATATGTGCTTAATCCGCTGACAATAAATCCTGCATTTGCAGGAAACAGGGGAGTGTTGAATGCTGCAGCATTTTACAGGAAGCAATGGGTAGGGATAAAAGGATCGCCCGAAACAATGTCACTTACTGTTGATGCTCCTTTCCGAGATAATAAAATGGGATGGGGGCTTAATGTAATCAATGACAAAATTGGCGTTACTAAAGAGACTCAGTTCAGTGCCAATTATTCTTATAAAATTGACCTTGAAAAGGGGAACCTTTCATTTGGACTTGGCGCAGGATTAATAATAACAAACACCGCATGGTCCGACCTGGTTGTCCTCGATCCAGGAGATGAGTACCTTTTAATTGATTCAAAAGTATTTGTTGTTCCGGCTTTTAGTTTTGGAACCTATTATTCAGGTCAGAAATATTTTGCCGGATTTTCAATCCCGAAACTGGTAGGATATAAATTCGATTTTGATAAGAACAAATATGTTCTTAATAATAATATGAGTGATTATTATTATTTATTTAATACGGGTTATCTTTTTGATTTATCTTCAAATCTGAAGTTTCTCCCATCTGCACTTTTAGTTTTTTCCCCCGGGGACAAGATTCTCTACGACATAAATGCTCATTTCAGGGTAATGGATCGTTTATGGCTGGGTGCATCTTACAGAAACAACCGTTCGATATCGGGAATGTTCCAGTTTCAGTTGACTGATCAGATAAAATTTGCTTATACCTATGATTTCGATTTTGCTAAATTACGGACATACAGTTCAGGTTCTCATGAGATAATGCTCAGATACGAATTTCGTTACAAAGTTGAAGCTATTAGTCCTTTGAATTTCTAATTCTATATCATGAAAGTAAAACAAGTCTCAGGTTTACTGGCTGCACTATTTCTCCCATTGATTGTTATGGGTCAGTCGGAAACCTATTCAGTTAATATTGCAAAATTCAATTCACAGAAAAGCGATGAGTTTTCCCCGGTATATTACAAAAACGGATTAGTCTTCTGTTCAAACCGGACCAGTAGTCTGTTGAAAAACTACCGGACCTCTGAAAACAAAGGCCTTTTAAAAATCAGCTACATTGATACTGCTTCAGGAAAGGTTAAACTCTTTTCGAAAAGCCTGAGTACAAGATTTAATGACGGACCTGCTTCGTTTACCAGAGGTGGTGATACAATTTATTTCTCCAGGAATCTGAAAGTTGATGAAGCCATTGATGAAAACTCTCCAAGAAATAAACTGGGTATTTTCACTGCCGTTCTGGATAGTAATAAGTGGATAAAAATCCGTGAGCTAAGATTCAATAATGAATGGTACAATGTTACAACACCTTGGCTTTCACCGAACAGTAAAAAGCTATATTTTGCATCTGATAAACCCGGAGGATACGGAGGATCAGACCTTTATT
>JBGPAF010000418.1:0-2621 GCA_041480535.1 Bacteroidia bacterium | reverse complement strand
GGAACATTGCTTCCTGGTTCAAGCCTCGATGGAATACCAAGACTTCTGCATATTGCCACAAAATATATTGCTCTTGATTTTGAATCAGAAACTTTTAATTCATTTACACCTATAGGTGATAATGGAGTCTTATAATAGTTTTCTTCTTCGGATATTCTGACTGATTCATTAATGAAACCGGTTATTAATCGCGGATCCTTGACTGCACCTGTTTTAAGCTTTTCCGAAAGAGCATTTAACAGATACTCACGAAATCCAATAAGAACTTCATTCGACACTCTCGGGTTAAGCACATAATTGACAAATAATTCGTCAGTGACATTAATATTAAAAGGATTCCTGACATTGGCAATATTATCTGCCAGAACGGGTTCCTTTACATCCCTGAGGTCCTTTTCAGATATAACATTCAGCAATGAAAGCGCAAGTTCCCTGTTCTTCTCCTGTGTATGCCTAAGGAAGGAAACTATATCTTTATAATTCCCCATACTCCTGGCTAATATCTCGCCTGTCAGAACAGGATCTGTATTTATCTGCCTGGCAAAAGCCTCCGCATCCTCGCGTTTCATCCATGAATCAATATATGTCTGCCTAAGGTCGTTCTCTGATTTTAAACGTTTTTCATTTTTTTCAAGCAGTTCCTGTGATGGAACTTCGAAGGCAGGAAGAACAGGAGGCACATTCAGATCAAGATCTTCGTTCCTGGTCCCTTTTGCAGGATTTTGAAGCGTCAAAACCAAGGTGTCGGTTTCTGCGACTGATATTTTTCTGTAATTAAAACTATCGCCTTTTCTGGCCCAGATCAAAAGGTCGCCAAGGCCGGTTTCAAAACTGCTTATCCCATTTTCATCAGCAGAGATTGCAGCGAGTGGATAAAATTCAGCGTAATTATAAAGCTGATACTCAACAATTGCATCCTTCACAGGTAATTCCTGATCATCAATAACTTTAACATAAATTCTTTCTGTCAAAGCATAATTTGCAAGATTGTTGATTACGGAGTAGTTTCTGTACCTGTTAATTTCATTTTCATTTCCGTACCAGGCTCCGAATGATTTTGTATGAATAAGCATAGCTCTTCTTGCCGGCTCTGTAAACCAGCCGCGGTCGAGTACAGGTTCCGGTTCACATGCTCCCATATAATGCCATTTGCCGTCGACCCATACTTCCACCCAGGCATGATTATCATCGGTATGAGCCCATCGTGGCGTATATACCTGACGTGCAGGAATCCCGGCGGTTCTGAGTGCGCTTACGGTAAACGTAGATTCTTCACCGCACCTGCCCCTGGCAGAGAGAATTGTGCTAACTGGTCCAGAGGTCCTGATATCAGAAGGCTGGTATGCAACTTTTTCGTGGCACCAATGGTTTATTTCAAGAGCAGCATTCCCCATATCAAGACCTTTTATTCTTTCAAAGATCTCGTTTCGGAATATGATCCTGAATGAATCCAGGGTTTCATTGTTCACCCTGCAGGGAAGCACATAATGAAGGAATATTTCTTCAGGTATTATATCACCCCATGGAGCTTCTTTTCTGGTAAGCAGGGCAGTATTTATATTATCAAGGAAAAACTCACCGTTATAATCGGCAAGATCGCTCAGAGGCATGAAAGCGAAAAGGAATTTAAGAGCTTCAACCTGCGGAGTGTTAAGCTTTCTGTCAAATACTGGAAAGAGCTGTCCATTACGGCCAGATGCCAATTGATATCTTTCGGCGAATGCATATTCAATTGTTTTACGATAGTTTTTATCGTTTATAAGATGATCTTTCGTGCAACCTGATGATGAGAAAAAAGCGATGGCTGTCAGAAAGAAAAGAATTTTTCTCATCAGGACAGAATATTTAGATTGTCCCGCAAGAATTTCTGACAACCAATTCCGGCGTTATATTCACCTGCCTTTTGTATTTGCTTTTGCCTGAGTTTTTTACTTCGGACCAAATCATGTTGGCGACTTTTAAGGCCATTCCGGTCAGCGGTTTTCGCAGGCAGGTAACAGGAGAAAACATAAGATCAAATCCTATCCCCTCTTCCATTGAGATCAGGGCAATATCCTGGGGTACCCGAAGTTTCTTTTTCCTTAATAAAAACATAACTTTATAAACAAGCTCAGCATGCAGGATGACCATTATTTCGGCTCTGAAGGGAGGCCGCATATATTTATCAATCTGTCCGGGTTCAATTTCGTTACCAGTGCCCATGTAATCAAATTCGACAACCTCAGGCTTATTCATCCCTGGTTTTTGTTCAAGGGCACTCTTCAGGAGATCAATGACAGGCTTATCCTTATTGAAAGAATTCTTATCTGTTGCGATCAGAACATTTGTATAACCTAATTTCCCGATATGATCTGCCACTTTTTGAGAACCTTCAGCAATATCAGTGCAAACTGTATTGAGGCGCAGCATTTTTACAGATTTCTCGAGCAGAACGAAAGGGTAACCTGTCGATCTCAGTGAACGGATTGTATAATCATCTGCAGTTTCACCTACCAGGATAAGACCGCTGTAGAATTTTCTGAACGCACCGACAAGACGGTTATATCTTCCGTCATCAGGATCTTTTGTTATTATTGAGAATCCAACCCCAATACTTGCAAAAGCTTTTTGAAGGAACGGAG
>JBGPAF010000417.1:0-2626 GCA_041480535.1 Bacteroidia bacterium | reverse complement strand
ATAAATGAAACTACTTTCCTTGAGCTTAACGAGCACACAAATGACTCAGAGATAGGGCAGTACCTTGATTTTGTACTGAAAGGATCAGATGTCGGGATCATGAGCGAGGCGGGACTACCGGGTATTGCAGATCCGGGGGCAAAGCTTGTTTCACTGGCACACCGGAAAAAGATCAGGGTGGTTCCGCTTTCCGGGCCTTCATCAATAATTATGGCATTGATATCATCGGGACTTAACGGTCAGAATTTTACTTTTAACGGGTATCTGCCTGTCAGGCCGGCAGACAGGGCTTCAAAGCTCAGGGACCTTGAGAAGAAATCGCATGATGGCTATGCACAGATCTTTATGGAAACCCCCTATCGCAACCAGAGAATGTTGGAATCCATCCTTTCTGTTTGCAGTAATGAGACAATGCTTTGCATTGCAACGGACATTACTCTCCCGGACGAAAACATAAGAACCATGACAATCGGGGAATGGAAGAGAAATATACCTTCAATAAATGACAGGATGACTGTATTTATCCTTCAATAATTCTATTTTCTGCCGGTATATTTATCAAGCTTTGCCAATTCAACATCGAAAACGAACGGGGTGTAACTTTCTACATAATAGGTTCCTGAAGAGCCGAATGCCAGACTTGACGGCACAAGGAATTTTGCCTTCCCTCCTTCTTTCATGTATGTAACTCCTTCATCAAATCCTTTAACGGAGAGCCACCCTTCATTTATGGGAAAAATAAGAGTATCTTTTGTTCCTACATTGGTCTCAAAAGTTCCACCCGACAGAAATTTCATTGTATAGAAAACATAAGCTGTATCATGCAACGCAGCCTGGAGACCTGTTCCAACCTTAACGTCATGGTAATATAATCCACTGGTTTTCAGTTCAAAAGCAATTGTGTCATTTTCGGAAAGATAATCCTGAATTGCAATTTTTTCTTCCTCTTCCATCTCTTTCCATTTTTTGTCTGAAAAACATGATGTAAAAGAAATCAGGATCAGTAATCCTAAAAACATAATATAATTTAAAGAATTTCCATGTTTCATAAGAATAGATTTAGTTAAAAAATTTTCCGCAATAATCATTCCAATTATTTTTCTGCTGGGATATTTACACTATATACTATGATAGTCCTCGAGGGAATTTTTTTCCCGTCCCCAATAAGGCCATATGCCAGGAACGGGGGTAAAATGAAGAGAGCTTCTGCGCCGGGTTTCAATAATT
This sequence comes from Bacteroidia bacterium, assembly GCA_041480535.1. GTDB lineage: Bacteria > Bacteroidota > Bacteroidia > Bacteroidales > VadinHA17 > LD21. The sequence goes on along the minus strand of JBGPAF010000417.1, from coordinate 1,399 downwards.
TCAAACCCTCATTCAATCCGGGTTCAAGTTCGGTTTTGCCAAGGACTATTTCCTTCGGACCCAGATCCGATGAAGAATAACATATCGTTCCGTCCAGTAAATAACATTCGTAATTCATCACTATCCTGTCATTATCTTTCAGGTATTCACCTTTCCCTTCATCTTTTATATAATACCATAATCCTGTCGGGGATTCTGTCATCTTCAGTTTTTTCCTTTCAACATAATTTTCAATTATTTCCCTGTCTTTCTGCACAAGATACCTGTTCAGGTCAGCCATTTCCTGTTTTCCCGGCTTTGCCGGTACTTTTTGTGGAACCTGGTCCGATCTGCACGATAAAAAAGAACTCAGGATTATAATGGCCGAAATAACTTCTGTTTTCATGATCTCAGAGCTCATCATTCAACTGTTTTTCATTCTCTTCCAGCACCTTCATAAAGTAATTGATTGTATTCTCAAGGGTATCATAATATTCCCCGCCTGAGGCATTAATATGCCCTCCTCCTGAGAAGTACTTGCATGCAAATTCATTAACCGGGAATTTACCTTTTGAACGGAATGATAGTTTTACAAAATTATCCTTTTCAATAAAAAGAACTGAAAAGTTAATTCCTTTAATAGATAACGGAAGGTTTACAAATCCTTCCGTATCACCTTTAACATGGTTGAAATTTGTCAGATCCTGTTTCGTCAGATAGATATAAGCGGTTTTATACCTGGTTAAAACAGTCATTCTTTGATACAATGCCAGTCCGAGAAGCCTCATCCTGTCAGCAGAGAAATTATTGTAGACAATATTGAGAATCTTTGCCTTGTTAATTCCTGACTCAATAAGATCGGCGGTGATTCTGAGGGTCCTTCCAGTATATGAGCCATATTCAAAGTTTCCTGTATCGGTGATAATGCCGACATAGATGTCTTCAGAATATGATTTGTTAATAAACGGCATTCCGTTCATTATGGTTACCATTTCATGAATGAGTTCAGCAGTAGAACACCTGGAAGGATCTGAAACTAACAGGTTTGCTATTTCATGAGGATCACGGTGATGATCAAGAATGACTTTAACAGCGGTTGAGCCAAAGACATATTTCTCAGATTCACCAAGCCGGCTCGGCTGATTAAAATCTATCATTATTATCAGGTCTGCTTCTTCAATAAGCTTTATGCATTTCTTCCTGTTCCTGATAAAAACCTTAATCTTATCAGCTCCATCCATCCATTTCAAAAACTCCTGAAGGTTATTAGGGCACATCATTTCAACTTTCTTCCCTTTATATGTAAGATATTGATAAAGGGCAAGCTGAGACCCAATTGCGTCGCCATCAGGATTGATGTGACTGATGAGCAATATATTATCGGATGATTCGAAAAGTTCCGATAATTCTTTTGTATATT
>JBGPAF010000416.1:0-2635 GCA_041480535.1 Bacteroidia bacterium | reverse complement strand
TATGCAATAGTCCATGCTTTGAACAACTTCAGGATAAATTTTCTTCATCCAGTCACTGTTGCCGCTGATATGCCAGTCGCGGTAAACCTTCATAATCCCGCCAGGCTGTCCGTCGGATGCAGCATAAAAGGTAGTTGCGACTGGACGTATGGGAAGGGCAGATCTGAAAGTCTGATGACCTTCCTTATCCTGGCTGGGGCCAAATTCAGTTTCCCTCAGAGTACGTTCAAGCTTTGGGAAAAGATGAGGGATTGCCTGCGCATAATTCCAGACATGCTCACATGAACCGGCACAACAACCTGAGTTATCTCCGCATCCTTCCCAGTTCCAGAGTTTGCCATCAGGCTGGCGCAAAACTGTTGGTGATTTAAGTATTGTCAAATTGGCAGCAATCGCTTCAATAACCTCAGGTGGAAGGCTGCTTGAATAGAATGATTCACAGAACAGATTTGATTTTTTATTCAGGTCATCATAATTGGTTTTCCAGTAATTCACAATCTCCTCTATTCCTTTAAATTTACCGGAATACCATGGCTTATAGTAGGGATCTTTACATGAACAATCCGGATCGTCACATTCTTCTTCATTGGCTTCTTTCGAATCAGTACCATATTTCAGATTGCTGTCGGGAACATACCATGCCATCATTAATCGTATTTGCGTGGTCTCACCAGGGCCAAGAGTAAAAGGCACATAAAGTGAAGCACCGGGAGCAGGCTGGTCCGCAGGTGGAGTATTTCTTGTTTCCGTTTTCAGAATCGTGTTCCAGGTAATTGTCACTGGATCCCACCAGCCGCCCCTGAACCAGCGGTGATCGACAATTGTTCCCGGTTCATTGGTAAAAATCGCAAAATCACCTTTTGTTTCAGGCTTATCTTTTGCTCCGGTTTCAGACAAAACAAATCCGTTTGATAAAGGTTTTATAACTGCCTTCCCGTTTCCCTGAGCCATAAAATTAACCGAGTTATAAGAAAAGACTGCCTCAACTCTGGCAGTACCTGTATTTTTAAAGGAATATTCAATTCCTCCGACCGGGAGGCTCGAATTATCAGCATCAGTAGGAATGAATGGGCTCCATCCGTTAATCTTAACTTCCAGAGGGAGATCAGGATCTTGAAGATTTATGTGCGCATAGGGGAATCTGGCCGTAAAATCTGCGGATTCAAATCTTGGGAGACCGTAGGTGGTGCCTCCTGAACCATTACCAGAGTCGGGTCGGCCAAATTTTTTCCATTCCGGAACCTCTCCTTCAATTACAAGTGAGCCGTTCTCAATCCCTTTCACAGAAATTGCTGCGAACATACATGGCTCGTTAAATACTTCCGGCCGGTTTCGCACCGACATATGGGAGATTGCGCCTGTACCTTCAATGCAAAACATCCCCGCTCCCATACCACCCACAGGGAATGCAATCCTGTCGAGGTATTTACCTGAATATGATCCGTTGTATTCATGTCCTACTTTTACTGAAATATTTTCCTGTCTCGAACATGATAACAACGACAGAGTTAAGATGACAGTAATGAAACAACTGAATGGGATAATTTTTCTCATTTTTTAATATTATTTTATGTAGTTGAATGGGCGTTGCATGCAACGCCCTTACCATAACTGTTAGTGATCCTCTAATCAGCTTTCTAGTATTAACTCTAACCTGTCGCAAAGGTCCTTCAGGCCTTCGGGAGTATCACCTCCTGACATTTCTATGCTGGTCCATCCTTGATAACCAATTTCATCAAGTGCGCTTATCACTGCTTTCCAGTTTACATCTCCTTCCCCCAGCTTCACATTGAAACCTGCTGATTTGCCCTGGGTATCAGCTATCTTGCGGCTATATTCTTTAATATGAATTTTGGCGATCCGTTTTCCAAGGATTTTTATCCACTGCTCGGGCCATCCATAAGCAAGAATATTGCCGCAGTCGAAATAAGCCCCAACCCAGGGACTCTGAAACTGATCGATATATCTTGCGGCTTCCAGCGGGCTGAGAAGAAAACTATTCCATACATTTTCAACAGCAATTTTCACATTTAACTTCTCAGCAAAAGGAACTGCCTTTCTGATCTCTTCTGAAGAACGGTTCCAGCATTCGTCATAGCCGACTGAATCGTTGACCCTGCCCGGAACCAGCAGAACTGCATCAGCACCGAATGTTTTTGCATCCTCAATAGCAACTTTCAGAGCTTCCACACCCTCCTCCCGCACTTTGGGATCGGGGCTGGACAGAGACATTTCCCAGTGCCTGGAATCACATACACTATGAACTGGCATGCCAGTGGAATCGCGGGCTTGCAGAACTTCTTTTCTGTCAAGATGGCTGTCTACTTCAATACCATCATATCCTGCCAGTTTTGCAGCCTGGAATTTTTCAAGAACCGTTTTTCCCACGTCGATGCTTCCCCACATAATTCCTTTTTTCAGGCTCCTTTGCACCGGAGATCCAAAACTATTAAAACCGGTCAGCGGAACTGCCGAAAGCATTGCCGATACCATTGCTGTTTTCTTTGTGAATTGTCTTCTGTTCATATCATGTAAGGTTAGGTTCATTGCCAATAACAGGAGGTATTTCAGGTATCCCCGGAACAGGGCCGAACTCATAGGTTTTCGGACCCAGGGACAAATCCGAATTCATCAC
>JBGPAF010000415.1:0-2643 GCA_041480535.1 Bacteroidia bacterium | reverse complement strand
TTAACAATAATCTCAGGTAAAGTGTTGTTAACCAGTTTTGAAAAAAGATGAATGTGGCCAAGTGATTCAGGCAGTTCAATAAACCCGCCGATAACAGACAAAACTGCAAGAATTATTAAAGGTATTGTCATCATTTTGCCTGGAAGGAATGAAGGTTGAGTTTTTGCATCACCAAAGAAAGTTATGAATATCATCCTGAAAGAATAAAGTGCAGTCAGAAAAGCACCTGTGATTCCTGCTATCCATAATATTGTACTTCCTGTCTCTGATAAAACGGAATACCATAAGATCGCATCCTTGCTGTAAAAGCCTGCTGTTACAAGGGGAAGTGCTGAGAGAGATGCGGCCCCGACAAGAAAGGTCATATATACCACCGGCATTTTTTTTCTCAGTCCGCCCATTTTGAAGATATCATGTTCTTCATTCAATACTAAAATTACCACGCCGGCTGCAAGGAAAAGAAGAGCTTTAAAAAATGCATGTATCATGAAATGAAATACAGCAGCCGACCATGCACCCACGCCGAGAGCAAAGAACATATAACCTATCTGACTGATAGTGGAATATGCAAGAATTCTTTTCAGGTCGTGTTGTGCCAAAGCACTGAAACCCGCAATAAGTAAAGTCAGAGCACCAATAACGGCTATTGCTGTCTGGACAATGGGTGCCAGGCTGAATAAAACATGGGTACGGGCAATAAGATAGACGCCTGCAGTGACCATTGTTGCAGCATGTATCAATGCGCTTACCGGCGATGGACCAGCCATGGCATCGGGCAACCATGTCTGCAATGGCAGCTGGGCTGATTTTCCCAGTGCCCCACCAAGCAATAATGCCGCAGTTAATACCGCAATGAACGAACCTGCAACCCATTTTTCAGATGCCTGCTGCATTATTCCATCTATATTGAAAGTACCAAAATTCAGGAACAGGATAAAGATACCGATGATCATTGCGGTATCCCCTATGCGTGTGATAATAAAGGCTTTTCTTGCGGCATAGCCATTAGCAGGCTCCTTATACCAGAAGCCGATCAACAGGTAACTGCACAAACCGACTCCTTCCCATCCCAGATACATTAGTAAAATATTGTCAGCTAATACCAGTATCAGCATCGATCCCACAAAGAGATTCATATAGGCAAAGAATCTTGAGAATCCTTCATCCTTAGCCATGAACTCTATTGAATATACATGGATCAGAAAACCAACGAAAGTAATAACAAAGCAGAAAACCAGAGAAAGCGCGTCAAGACTGAATGAAATATCTGCTTTCAGACCACCCGCATTTATCCATTCCCATAAAACAACCGAATAAGATTTAACCTGAGGTAACGATTTTAAAAATCCTGTTCCGGCAATAAGTGTGAGCAGAGCAACAGTGCCAACGGAACCCGCCCCGATATATCCTGCAGTTTTCCTGGTCAGCTTTGATCCGAACAGAGCCAGAACCAGGAAGCCAAGAAGTGGAATAGCAGGGATAAGGGCTATATATGTTGTCATCAGCTGTTTATTAATTATTGTCCTTCAACTTATTAACAGAATCAGCGTCAAGGGTCTTAAAATGATGATAAACCTGCAATAATAATGCTAAAGCAATAGCAACTTCAACCGCCGTAACTGCCAGTATAAAAATAAACATAACCTGTCCGTCGGGCTGTTTCCAGTGAGTGCCTGCAATGATAAACACCAGTCCAGCACTGTTGAACATGACTTCAATTGACATGAGCATGTAGATCATGTTCCTTCGCACAAGTAATCCTATCAGTCCCAGGAGAAAGAGTATTCCTGCAAGCAATATTTGTATTTCAACCGGTACAGTCAGCATATCTTATTTTTTTTCCAAAAAACGATGAGTAACTTTTTTCTTCTGACTACCCAGATGATAAGCTCCGATCACCCCAGCCATCAAAAGAATTGCTGCAATTTCAACAGCCAGTAAATAAGTGGAGAATAATGAAATTCCTACCTGCTTGGGTAATATTGCCTGATCTGTAAAAGGAGCATCCGGCACATGCCTTATCGCAAGAATAAAATCGGCAAGTAGAATGGCGGCCAATATTGACGGAACTATCCACATACGTGGCCTGAGCCATTTTTTTTCAGTGCTGCTCTCAATTCCAACGTTAAGCATCATTGTAACAAAAATGAAAAGAACCATGATGGCACCGGCATAGATTATTACCTCCAGGGCCGCAATAAATGGTGCATCGAGTAAATAGAAAATTACAGAAACAGCCAGTAGGGACAAAATAAGGAAAAGCAACGAATGGATTGCATTCTTTCCGGAAATGGCCATGATTGTTGAAATCAGTGCAACTGTGGCAGCCATATAAAAGAATACGTTCATCTCTTTAGACTATAATTAGGGCAAAAGTTCTTTTACATCAACAGGTATTTCCTCATTTTCTCCTGCCCCTTTACCTTTTACACCCATATCTACTCCGGCGTTCTTATAAAAGTTATAATCAGGATATTTCCCTTCACCGCTGATCAGCAAATGTTTCTTTTCGTATACCATATTTTGTCTGTCATACTCACCCATTTCAAAATCCGGTATCAGCTGAATGGCATAAGTAGGGCAGGCTTCTTCGCAGAATCCGCAAAAAATACACCTCGAAAAATTGATCCTGAAAAACTCAGG
>JBGPAF010000414.1:0-2651 GCA_041480535.1 Bacteroidia bacterium | reverse complement strand
GAGGTAAGATCTTCTGAGATAATCGCCGGAAACAGTTTCGCAGCATTATCAAGCTTCAGCCAGCCACGCTCCTGAAAAGATTTTGTATTGATAACTATCCTCCTTGTTTACAAATTATATATACAATTAACTACCTGGAATGTTTCTTAAAAAACGACCAGATGACTTCACTGGCATCAAAATCCCTGCAGGTTTTTCCTATAATCCATGCCGGCAAATACTGAACACCTCCGGGCCAGGTATGTCCACCGCCCTCAACAGCATAAAGTATGACTTCTGTTCCGTCAAAATCGTTAACATATTGCTTCCTTGTTACTGTTGTACCATCTTTGGGATCTATGTCAGGCTCTTCAGTGACGGCAGGTGTGACGGAACACCTGTTCCTGGTTACCCAGAATCCTATTGATTCATTCACGGATAAAACTTTGCCCAGCTTTATCCTGTGAAATTGACCGTAAATTTCACCCCCATCAAATGGAACCAGGGGATCATCCGTATTATTAATGGCTAATACTGAGACAGGGCTGGATGGTGAGCATTCTTTAAAAATCAGGATCGGGATATTTCCGTCTACCGGGGCAATTGCAGTAATTTTATGAGATAATTCACATGCCAGACGATATGACATTATTGCTCCGTTTGATATACCTGTCACGTAAACGCGCTTTGGATCTATGTTATAATCATTGATCATGGAATCTATCAATGCAGATATAAAGCCGACATCATCAATGTTTTCCCTGTGTGCACGGTCATTTGCTTCTTCATCCATTCTGCCGTCATTCCAGTTCAGCTCAATTCCATCAGGATAAACAATTATGAATCCATCCTTTTCAGCCAATTTGTTGAACCCTTTATGCGTAAGGATGATCATGCTCGCCCCGTTTGCACCCCTGCCATGCAATGCAATAACCATCGGAAGCTGTACGGATTTATCATAAGATGATGGAAAATGAATATTAAAAGTCCGTTTCAGGCTGTCATGAACAAAGGAGGTTCTCAGATCCTTTCCGGCAAACGCCGGAACGGATATCAGGTTAATTCCAGCCAGTACTTTCACAAAAGCAGGTAATCTTGTTTTTATGAACGATTTGAATTCTTGCTTAATCATGATTATCTGTTTTTATTTATCGTTGTACAAATTTAGTCATTTTGTCTCCAGGTTTATAGCAGTTACTCACAGGAGTGGAACAAAGTAAGGAAATCCTGCAAACCGGAATCCAAAAACCCGTTAATAAGGTTATGCAACTTGCACAACCTGCACAACCAGCCTTCGTTAAAGCTATGGCTGGCAAAGCTAGCACAACACTAATAAATGTTTTGCAGAAAAACTTGACTCTGATTCTTTTATATCGTAATTTTAATGGACAAGTTATCAACTGATCGTAAATTAATAACCAGAACCTGTGATTATGAAAAAAGTTATTTTTTTTAGTCTGATTCTCGGGCTGATAATAGCAGCTTGTGGTCAAAAGAGCGGGGTGCCTCAGGGGACCTGGCAGATGGTTCAAATGCAGATGATTGAAGGGTCAAGAGTAACGAATTATTTTTCTGATCTTTACACTGTAAGTCAGACCAAAATGTGGTCGGGCAATCACTTTATTTTCGTTGGGAAATATGAGATCGACACTGTAACCACTTACAGGTATGGAGTAGGAACCTTTACACTCAACGGGAATCTGTATGAAGAAGATATTAAATATCACTTCGATCCGGCTTATGAAGGGACGAAGAATAAAATCTGGCTGGAAATCAGGAATGACACTCTTCTTCATGTGTTCCCTGTTGATGATCTTGGAAAACCAAATCAGGCCAGACATTGGATCGAAAAATATGTAAGGCTCGATTAATATACATACCATATGTAAAAGCCACATCCCTCATTTGTCATCCACCATGAATTTCTTCACTGAAATAGTGACACTCCTGTTTGTCACATTAATTATCAATGTCCAATGCTCACGTGAAATAAAGTATTCTGAGACTGTCGAACAAAACATAACCCGGGTTAAAACCGATTTAAAATAGCAGAACCGCATAACTTGCATAACCTGCATAACCTGCATAACCGCATAACTCTTACATCAATAGCCATCATCTATAAGCTACCAGCCGCATCCTTCCCCTGAAGACTTGCGCTTTTTTACTATCTTTGAGGATACTCATACCTTTAATAAAGTTCACACGACATAAATGAAATTTGATGATTTAGACCTGAATCCGGAATTGCTGGAATCAATTGATTATATGGGCTTCAATGAGACCACACCAATACAGGAGAAAGCCATTCCGGTCATTCTGACGGGCAGAGACCTGATAGCCTGCGCACAGACAGGTACTGGAAAAACAGCTGCTTTTCTGTTGCCCATAATGAACTATATTTCAGAAAAACGACCCAATCATACTCATACAATTGTACTGGTCCCGACACGTGAACTGGCCATACAGATTGACCAGCAAATTCAGGGATTGGCTTATACATTGAACATTACATCTTTAGCTGTTTACGGTGGTGGTGATGGTAGCGGATGGGATCAGGAAAAAGCTGCCCTCTCTAAAGGGGCCGGAATTATTGTTGCTACTCCAGGCAGGTTGATCTCACATCTTAATCAAGGCTATGTGAAATTCAACCAGATAGAGGTACTGGTTCT
>JBGPAF010000413.1:0-2653 GCA_041480535.1 Bacteroidia bacterium | reverse complement strand
GCATTGCAGGTAGCCGATGAAGCTCACCGTACTTGGTAGCAGTTCTGCATTGCCCACATCAAAAAGATATCCATCCGCTCATGTGCTCAATGCACATGAGCGTTTGTTTTTGATCGACTGTGGTGAAGGGACGCAGATGCAACTCCGTAAGTGCAGGATCAGATTCGGGAAGATCAATCACATCTTTATCAGCCATCTTCATGGTGACCATTTATTCGGACTTTATGGTCTTCTTTCCACTTTTAACCTGATGGGAAGGGAAAGCGTTCTTCATTTGTATGCACCAGGAAATTATCTCTCTATGCTTAATTCCCATCTCAGGGATTTTGATATCAATCTGAATTTTGAGATTGATTTTGTACCACTGAAAGGCAAGGATCAGGTCAGAATTTATGATGATAAATATATTGCTGTAACATCTTTTCCTCTTAAACACAGGATCGAAGCCTACGGATTTCTTTTCAGCGAAAAGCCCTCTGACAGGAATATTATTAAAGAATGTATAGCGAAGTATGCAATTCCAACTGTAAGAATTCCTGCAATAAAGAAAGGGGAAGATTTTGTTACTGATGATGGCCAGGTGATAAAAAATGAAGAAATAACAATTTCTCCGGCTGTGCCTTTATCTTATGCATATTGCAGTGATACAATGTATTTCAGCCGTCTTGCTACATTCGTAAAGGGAGTTACACTGCTTTACCACGAAGCCACATTTGATAAGAGCATGTCGAAACTGGCAAAGACAGTTAAGCATTCCACAACTCTCGATGCCGCAAAAACAGCCATCAATGCCAATGCCGGAACTTTGATGATCGGCCATTTTTCAGCACGTTACAAGGAAATTTCGGGATTGGTGGATGAGGCAAGAACCATCTTCCCATCAACAATTCCTGCTATCGACGGTTCAACGTATGACATTGGTAAACTATCCTCTCAGGAATAAAAGAATAACTATCTTTGCGCCTATCAAAAAAACCTTAAGTGCAGGAAAAAATTCTAATACTTGATTTCGGATCGCAATATACTCAGCTGATCGCGCGTAGAATACGTGAAATTTCTGTGTACTGTGAAATATATCCCTATAATCATTTTCCTGCTCCTGACAGCAGCGTAAAAGGCGTGATACTGTCCGGAAGCCCTTATTCAGTGCGTGATTTTAATGCCCCGAATCCTGATCTTTCAGACATTAAGGGTAAAATCCCTGTGCTGGGAGTATGTTACGGTGCCCAGCTTCTTGTGCAGAATTATGGCGGCGAAGTTTTGCCTTCCGCAACAAGAGAATATGGCCGGGCAAATCTTATCCAAATCAGCGAAAAAGATCCTCTGTTTAAAGGCATTAAACCCGGAACACAGGTCTGGATGTCGCATGGCGATACAATCGAAAGCATACCTGATGATTACCAGATAACAGGATCAACTGCCTCGGTTAAAGCGGGAGCTTACAAAATAATGAAAGAAAAGACATGGGGTATCCAGTTCCACCCCGAGGTTTATCATACAACCGATGGGCTTCAGATGTTAACCAATTTTGTTGTCAGCATTTGCGGCTGCTCTCAAAACTGGACTCCGGATTCATTTATCGAATCGACAGTCCTGAGTCTTCAAAAGGAGATCGGCCATGACAAAGCGCTCCTTGGCCTTTCAGGAGGAGTTGATTCATCTGTCGCAGCATTGCTACTTCACAAAGCAATCGGAAAGAACTTAACCTGTATTTTCATTGATAACGGACTTCTCAGGAAAAATGAATATGAGACTGTGATGGAATCATGTAAGGATCTGGGGCTTAATATTATTGGTGTCACGGCAGAAGACAGGTTCCTCGATCAGCTCGAAGGTATCAGTGATCCGGAGAAAAAAAGAAAAACCATCGGTAGAGTATTCATTGAAGTATTTGATGAAGAGGCACATAAAGTAAAAAATGTAAAATGGCTCGCCCAGGGTACAATATATCCCGATGTGATTGAATCAGTTTCAGTTAATGGTCCGTCGGCTACCATAAAGTCTCACCATAATGTGGGCGGTCTTCCCGAAAAAATGCATCTTAAAGTTATTGAACCACTACGTCTGCTTTTTAAGGATGAGGTTCGAAAGGTCGGCCTGGCACTGGGACTACCCGACATAATCCTCAAGCGTCATCCATTTCCCGGTCCAGGCCTTGCAATAAGACTGCTTGGCACAATGACCAGGGAAAAACTTGAAATTCTTAAAGATGCTGACAAGATATTCATTGATGGACTTAAAAAATATGGTCTCTACGATTCTGTCTGGCAGGCAGCGGTGATCCTGCTCCCTGTTCAGTCTGTTGGTGTTATGGGCGATGAAAGGACATATGAAAACGCAGCTGTTCTCAGGGCAGTTGTTTCAACCGACGGCATGACTGCCGACTGGTCACATCTGCCATATGATTTTCTTGGGTCGATCTCAAACGAGATTATTAATAAAGTGAAAGGGATAAACAGGGTTGTTTATGATATCAGCTCAAAACCTCCTTCAACGATAGAATGGGAATAAGAAACGGTGGAACGGTATGACGGCGTTACGGCGTAACGGGGAAACGATACAAAGCCATCAAACAAAAGATCAAAATAAACGTTATTAATCAGTAACAAGCAACCAGCAACAGCTTCAACATGAAAAGAATCATAACTTTTGC
>JBGPAF010000412.1:0-2664 GCA_041480535.1 Bacteroidia bacterium | reverse complement strand
GATCATCAGGCGAGGGAGTCAATCTTACAGTTGAATGGTTGCAGAACGGGGAGATTGGAGAGGTAAGAAAAGTTGAAGCATTTACCGACCGGCCAATATGGCCCCAGGGATTAAATGTTCCTAAAGGTGAATGGGTTCCCGATACTCTTGACTGGGATCTCTTTATAGGCCCGGCAAAAAAACGTCCGTATAACAGCCTTTATACACCATGGAACTGGAGAGGCTGGTGGGACTTTGGTACAGGTGCTCTTGGTGATATGGCTTGCCATATTCTGCATCCTGTATTTAAGGGACTGAAACTCAAATACCCGGTCAAATCACAGGGAAGTTCAACTCTTTTGCTTACCGACTGTGCTCCGAATGCTCAGATGGTAAGGCTGGTTTATCCTGAAAGAATAGTTCCAAAAGGATCAAAAATGAAATATCCTGAAGTTGAAGTTATCTGGTACGACGGTGGATTACAGCCGCCAAAACCAACAGGATGGCCGGCAGGTAAGAATATGAATAATGCAGGTGGTGGCGTTATTTTCCACGGAACAAAAGATAAACTTATCTGTGGCTGCTACGGAGTGGCTCCATGGTTGCTTTCAGGCCGTATACCTGTCGTTCCAAAAACAGAACGCAGACTTCCGGATAAAGTTACCCACGAAATGGACTGGGTACGTGCATGCAAGGAGACACCGGAAAGCAGGGTAATTAATAAATCTGATTTCTCCGAAGCCGGACCATTTAACGAAATGGTTGTTATGGGAGTTCTTGCTGTCAGACTACAGGGACTGAATAAAGAACTCGAATGGAACGGTGAAAAAATGGAATTCACAAATATTGGTGCTGATGACAAGGTAAGACTTACCATTTCAGATAATTTCACAATCATTGATGGCGATCCGAAATTCGACAGACCGAATATTAATTTAAATGCCAGGGAATTCGCGGCTGAAATGATTAAGCATAATTATCGTCCAGGATTCACATTACCTGAAATGCCTGCTTAAATTGACCAATAATTTTTATGGTAGAGACGGAATGCATTCCGTCTCTATCTATATTTTAAACCTTAAACAATTTATTATGAAACAGATAAACATAATTCTATCATGTGTTCTGGTTCTCGGACTGGCAGCATCATGCGGATCAACGAAAAAGATGAAAAAAGAAGTAGCTGCTCCTTCAGATGGATGGACTGTTCTTTTTGACGGAACCTCCTCAGCAGGCTGGCGCGGATATAACAAGCCTGCATTCCCTGCCAAAGGATGGGAAGTTGTTAATGGTACTCTGCACTGTATAGGTTCTGGCGCAGGTGAAGCCGGCGGAGCAGGAGGCGATATTATCTATGATAAGAAATTCAGTAATTTTGAATTATCGCTTGAGTGGAAGATATCAGAAGGAGGAAACAGCGGCATATTTATCCTAGGTCAAGAGATTCCCGGTGAACCTATTTATAAATCTTCGCCGGAAATGCAGGTACTTGATAACGAAAAGCACCCCGATGCTCAACTGGGTGTAAATGGGAACCGCAAAGCAGGTTCACTTTATGACCTTCTTCCTGCTACCCCGCAGAATACAAAACCAGTGGGTGAATGGAACCAGGTTTCAATCCTTTGCTATCAGGGAACAGTTGTTTTCAAACAGAACGGAGCAAATGTTGTTGAATTCCATCTATGGACAGAAGACTGGAAAAAAATGGTTGCAAACTCGAAATTCAAAGACTGGCCAATGTTTGTTGACCCTGCCAAAGAAGGTTACATAGGCCTTCAGGACCATGGCAATGATGTTTGGTTCAGGAATATCAAAATCAAGGAAATGTAATAATACCCGGTTGGGTTATGTGGTAAGGGCGTTGCATGCAACGCCCTTACTATTTTCATATGGTTGGAGGCGTTCCTTTCAATCCAATCTCTTCCGCCACCTCCCGCATCCCCATAATGCAATCCGTTATCAGCTCATCGAGACTAACCCCCAGCATTCCTGCCCCTTTTTCAATGACCGACCTGTCGACTCCTGCAGCAAATCTCTTGTCGGTCCATTTCTTTTTAACCGATCTGGCTTCCATGTCGAGAACACTTTTTGACGGTCGTACAAGAGCGCTTGTTGCAACAAGGCCTGTCAGTTCATCAATGGCATAAATAGTCTTTTCAAGCAGTGATACAGGCTCAATATCTGTTACAAGACCCCAACCATGACTTAATACCGCTCTTATATAATCTTCCGGCCAGTTGTTTTCCTTTAATATCTTTTCAGTCATTTTGCAATGCTGCTCCGGAAACATCTCGTAATCAAGATCATGGATCAGTCCGATTATTCCCCATTTTTCTTCATCTTCGCCCGATTTTCGTGCCATATACTTCATGACGCCTTCAACAGCCAAGGCATGCTTTGTCAGACTCTCAGATTTGTTGTATTTCATGAACAGGGCAAGAACCTGGTCACGGGTGGGAACAATTTCACTCATTATGATTCAGTATTAAAACAACAAATATAATTTTTTGTGATGCAGACCCAAAAACCTATTGCTTGATTTTTATCAATGGAAAAGCTCTTGAAATGCCGGGTCCGTTGATGTTCAGGATATAAAGTGCCGGGCTCAGCTGGCTGGTATTTATTACGATATCGTTTTCACCTTCGGTTAATTCTATATTTTCAATGTGAACTTTTTTCCCAGAT
>JBGPAF010000411.1:0-2670 GCA_041480535.1 Bacteroidia bacterium | reverse complement strand
ATTACTTTAAGCAGTGTTGACTTTCCTGCCCCGTTTTTCCCTGTAAGACCTATACGGTCCTGATCATTAATAAGAAATGAAATATCAGTCAATAAATCGAAACTGCCGAACGAAACTGAAATATCCTGAACCGAAACCATATAAAAAATATAAAGCGCAAATATAGGAAAAGTACAGGAGCCTGTGAAGTGGAGATTATCCCGGGAAAAGTTATCTTTGTCCTGATACCCGCTCTCTGGTGATGAAAGAGTTTAGTATTAATTATGTTAGGCAATGAAAATATCCCGGCACCTAAGAAGCGCACTTCTGTTTCTTTCTGTAATTATTTCAGTTGTCTCCTCGTGCAAAAAAGAAGAGGGACCGGACTATAAGAATTTTGTGTCAAAGGAATTTATTATCACTTATACCAGTGATTATATAAACAACCTTATGAATTTTGCCTCCACAGCATACCCTGATTTTAATGATCTTAAGCCTTATATATCACATACTGTTGATATTTACAAGGTTGTTTACAAGACTGAAATAAATGCCAAAACCATTAATGCATCAGGATTGATTTGCATCCCATCTGGTGAGGGAGAATACCCTCTTCTCTGTTTTCAGAATGGCACTAATACGGTGAATGATTATGCTCCGAGTGAATACGCAAGTAATCCAACTTATCAGCTTGTAGAGGTTATCGCTTCAATGGGTTATATAGTTGTTATACCTGATTACCCCGGTTTCGGCGAATCGTCAGATATTCCTCATCCTTATCTGATCAAGGAACCAACAGTAAGATCAATAGTTGACATGCTTTCTGCTGTTAAAGAGATGGATCCGGAAGAGCTTCCCGACGCAACAATCAAAGACGCGGTTTACCTTATGGGTTATTCCCAGGGCGGTTGGGCTACTCTGTCGTTGCATAAAGCTCTTGAACAGGATTACAGTGATGACTTTAATCTGAAAGGAAGTGTATGCGGAGCGGGACCATATGATCTTAATCTTCTTTTTGATGGAATGACAAGTATAAGCACTTATCCAATGCCGGTTTATATCGGATATATCATAAATGCTTATTCTGCCTATGATCAGTTCACAAATCCCGTCTCAGATATTCTGAATGAGCCATATGCTTCCCGGCTGGAGAATCTGTATAATGGTACCTTAACTTCCGACGAAATAAATAACCAGCTGACAACCTCTGTCCCCGACCTTTTCACTTCTGATTTTCTTTCTGGATTTGAATCAGAGGCAAAATATGCATCAGTACGGACATCGCTTACCGAAAATAGCATATCAGCATGGGAAACATCGGTCCCGTTATTTCTTATTCACGGTGGAGGTGATACTACTGTTAATCCTTTAACAACTGAAAATATTTATGATTCCATGATACAGGCCGGAACCTCATCAGAGGTCTGTAAAAAAGAAATTATTCCTGATCTTGATCATGGTGATGCTGTTGTTCCTGCAATGATTTCAGGATTATTATTTATAATAAACCTCCAATAAGAAGTGAAGGAATAAATTCAGGTTTCATAACAGCAGTTATAATTTATCAAAGGTGGGACGAAAAAAAGAATTGCCTCTGCTCGAAAAAGTAAGAATAACGGATATTGGGGCCGAAGGAAATGCAATAGCAAGAATTGACAATCAGGTTGTTTTTGTACCGATGCTGATACCTGGCGATATAGTTGATATCCAGGTCAGGAAGAAGAGGAAAAAATATATGGAGGGGACAGCTGTCCGTTTCCATGAATATTCGTCTGACAGGATTAAGCCCAGATGCAGGCATTTCGGCATATGCGGTGGCTGTAAATGGCAGCATCTGCCATATCAGCTTCAGTTGTTTTATAAGGAGAAGCAGGTAAAGGATAGCCTGGAAAGAATCGGGAAAGTGGATGTCAGGGAAACATATCCGATCATTGGCTCTTCAGAAACATTTATGTACAGGAATAAGCTTGAGTACACCTTTTCCGACAGGCGATGGCTTACAAGAGAAGAAATAATTTCTGACAATGATTTTATTAAAGAAGATGCGCTGGGATTTCATATCCCCGGTCTGTTTGACAAAGTGCTGGATATAAGGGAGTGCTATCTTCAGCCTGAACCATCAAACGCTATCCGTGATGCGGTAAGAAGGTATGCGCACAAAAAAGCTTTCTCTTTTTTTGATCTCCGCCAGCAGAGCGGATTTCTGCGTAACCTTATAATCCGTAACACGAGCGACGGTAAAGTGATGGTAATTGTGGTGTTTTTTCTCGATGAGATGAAAAGGATAGCTGATCTGATGGAATTTCTTTATTTGGAATTTCCACGGATAACTTCCCTGATGTACATAATTAATACTAAGCGCAATGATTCGCTGGCTGACCAGGTGCCTGTACTTTATAAAGGGGAAGATCATCTTGTGGAGGAAATGAATGGCCTGAAATTCAGGATCGGACCAAAATCATTTTACCAGACTAACACAAAACAGTCGCACAGGCTCTATAAAGTTGCAAAAGACTTCGCGGGACTTACCGGCAATGAGATAGTGTATGACCTTTATACCGGAGCAGGGACAATTGCAAATTTTATTGCTGATTCAGCCAGAAAAGTTATAGGCGTTGAATATATTGATGAGGCCGTAAGGGATGCTGTTATAAATTCTCAGATCAATAATATTAAGAATACAAACTTTTT
>JBGPAF010000410.1:0-2694 GCA_041480535.1 Bacteroidia bacterium | reverse complement strand
GATCACTGCGGCTGCGGAGTCACAATACGAAAACGGAACAATCACTGCGACAGATTACATGAATGAAATGAATGCCGAAAGGCAGGCTCTGATAAATTATGAAATACACAGGATCAATCTTGCAATGGCACAGATCGAGTATTTAAATATAAGCGGAAAAGAATTGCCCCCAACCCCCTAAAGGGGGCTTATAATACCCCCCTTTAGGGGGAAGGGGGGGCAAAAAATTGAATAATTATATCACTCATGAATATGAAAACCTACCTGTTTTTAATCATCCCGGCAGTTCTCCTGACCGCCTGTCATAATAAAACCGATCAGGCTGATGCTTATGGCAACTTTGAAGCAACTGAAGTCATAGTCTCTGCTGAAACCAGCGGCCGCATACTTAAATTTGATGTTATCGAAGGAACAGAAATCGACAAGGGTTCTGAAATTGCCCTGATAGACACAACACTGTTCCATCTTCAGAAAGATGAGATCGATGCAGCCATGAAGGGTGTCAGAACACGGATCAGCTCGATAAATGCTCAGAATGATATTCTTACCCAGCAGATTGAAAACCTGAATGTGAATATCGCAAGGATTGAAAATATGCTGAAAGATGATGCGGCAACAAAGAAACAGTATGATGACCTGACAGGACAGGTTGCGGTCCTGCAAAAACAGATTGCAGCGAATAACACTCAGAAGACATCGATTGCAGCCGAATTGTTGGTATATGAATCGAAGAAAGCAATTTTAAATGAACAGGTTGCACGAAGCAGTGTGAAAAGTCCGCTGAAAGGAACAATAATCGAAAAGTATTCCGAAGCTGGTGAATTGACGGCAGCAGGCAAACCGCTGGTAAAAATAGCGGACCTTTCGCTAATTAAGCTGAAAGTCTATGCCAGCGGAGCACAGATGGGAAGCATTAAAATTGGCCAGGAGTGCACAGTCAGGGTTGATGACGGGAAGAAAGGATACAAAACATTCACAGGTACGATCAGCTATATCTCGGGGAAAGCCGAATTCACTCCAAAGATCATCCAGACCAAAGAAGAACGGGTAACTTTAGTATATGGTGTAACAATTGATGTGAAGAATGACGGCACCATGAAGTCGGGCATGCCGGGAGAAGCCATTTTCTGAAAACAAGTAACGAATGCAGAAGATAATTGAGGCATCGGGCATCAGCAAAAAATTTGAAGCAACGCAGGCTTTGAAGGATATCTCATTTGAAGTTAATGAAGGTGAGGTATTCGGGTTCATCGGACCCGACGGAGCAGGTAAAACCACACTCTTCAGGATCATCACAACCCTGCTCCTGCCAGATGAGGGCGAAATTAAAGTCCTGGGGCTTGATGCCATCACAGGATTCAAGGAGCTTAGAAAAAACATCGGTTACATGCCAGGCCGCTTCAGCCTTTACCAGGACCTTTCGGTCGAGGAGAACCTGAATTTCTATGCTACAGTTTTCGGAACTACTTTAAGGGAAAATTATTATCTGATCGCTGATATCTATTCTCATATCGAACCTTTTAAAAAGAGACTTGCGGGAAAGCTCTCGGGTGGGATGAAACAGAAGCTTGCCCTGTCATGTGCGCTGATCCATAAGCCAAGGCTCCTTGTCCTTGATGAGCCGACCACGGGCGTTGATGCAGTTTCCAGATCGGAATTCTGGGAAATGCTTAAGAAGTTGAAACAATACAACATAACCATAGTCGCATCAACACCTTACATGGATGAAGCAATGAGGTGCAACCGTGTGGCGCTAATGCAGAATGGAAACATACTATCAATCGATGACCCACAAAAAATAAAGGAAGGATTCAGCAGGAAGCTTTTCAGCGTCAAAGCAGCAGAGAAATACAGGCTGATTAATGCACTAAGGGAATATCCTGAAACTCTTACGGCTTATCCTTTCGGTGATTCCGTTCATATCACTTTCCGAAACGATAGTTTCGATGATTCAATATATGAGCATCTGAAAAAAGTGGGAATTGAAAATGCAACAATCACAGAATCAGAAGCGGGGATTGAGGATAGGTTCCTCGAGTTGATGAGTAAATAAAAAAGATGAAGGAAGCAGTTATAACGGTTAAGAATCTGGTAAAGAAATTCGGAAGCTTTACGGCCAATGATAACCTGAATTTTGAGGTTTACGAGGGTGAGATATTTGGATTCCTCGGAGCCAACGGAGCCGGAAAAACAACTGCCCTGAGGATCCTTTCGGGTCTTTCTTCTCCTACCTCCGGTGAAGTTATTGTTGCCGGATATAATGCAAAGAAACAGCCTGAAGAAATCAAGAAAAACATCGGTTATATGTGTCAGAAGTTTTCCCTTTATGAGGATCTGACAGTGAAAGAAAACATAATGCTTTACGGCGGCATATACGGTATGAAAAAAGCGCTTATAAAAGAAAGAACGGATATGCTTCTTGATAAGCTGAAATTTCGTGAATACGGAGACAGACTAATATCCGATCTGCCTCTTGGTTTAAAGCAGAAACTGGCTTTCTCCGTTGCTGTTTTTCATGAACCTAAAATTGTTTTTCTTGATGAACCCACTGGTGGAGTGGATCCGATAACACGCCGCCAATTCTGGGAGATGATCTATGAGACTGCAGAAAGAGGTATTACAGTTTTTGTAACAACACATTATATGGACGAAGCCGAATACTGCGACCGCATTTCAATAATGAGTGAGGGTAAG
>JBGPAF010000409.1:0-2699 GCA_041480535.1 Bacteroidia bacterium | reverse complement strand
CGTGCCCAGGGCTGAAGTGTTAGAAGTCCTATACCGCCTATCAGCCCAAGTGTTGACATGAATCCGATCAGTATCGGAACGCTTATGCCAATAAATTTTAAAACCATAATCGGAATCTCCCCTTCTTCAGCAGGGATAAATCCCTTTGCAAAATTGAGTACAAAAAATACTGCCATAGCGCCAATCAGTCCGAGCAGGCCAAACCCGATGTGAATAGCACCTACTACAGTAACATGTTTTTTCATCCTGTTAGAATCTTCCATGACATTTTAAGTTTTATGCAATTTATAAATATTTTCATTCCTGCCTAAAGGACTTCCAATTTTCCGTATTGATGCATGTTAAAGAACAAAAAGAGCGTCAATGCAACCTTTTTGAAATAAAATTGTTCTATTTAATCAGGAGTTTTGTAATTTTGATCCGAAATAAAAACCAAATGAAGAAAAAAGCCCTTTATGTTGCAGCTTTTGTTTTTATCGCCTGGGCTGCCACTGCCTGCGAAGCGTTGAAAGATTGCAAATTCTGCAAGATGGTAACAACAGATAAATCCACCGGAGATGTTACCGAGGGATTTGAAACTGAATATTGCGGTGCAGCCTTAATTGCCATTGAGGCAAAGGGACCAACTACAGTTGGAAACCTTACGACTGTCTATGAGTGCCGTTAATACCTGACTCCCATCAGAGTAACATCATCAACCTGAGGGCTGTCACCACGCCATTCTTCGAAGATCTCGTTTAATCTCTCTGCTTGTTTTATCATCGGCACATCATCTAATGCCACCAGTTTTTCCTTGAACTGATTGGACATGAATTTCTTCTGTTTGGGTCCTCCAAACTGATCAACAAAACCATCGGAGAAGATATAAAACTTATCCCCTTTTGTAATTTCGATCTCGTGAAGGGTGAACGGCTGCATCCTGTAATGAATTGCCACCGGCATTTTATCGCCTCTGTAATGAACAAGCTCTCCTGCCCTGATAAGATATAGCGGGTTGTTTGCTCCTGAAAAATACAATTTGTCCTTTTCAAAATCCACCATGCATACGGCAATATCCATTCCATCCTTGACAGTGTCCTCATCAACAACCTGGTTAAAAGATCTGATCACGCCCTGTCTCAGGTTTTCGATAATCTGGTCGGGCATAAAGATATGTTTGCCATTTACAATCTCATTGAGCAGGGTTACGCCGAGCATGCTCATGAATGCCCCGGGAACTCCATGCCCGGTACAGTCTGCGCAAATTATTATCTGCTTTTTCTCTATTGTGCTGACCCAGTAAAAATCACCGCTGACAATAGCGAGTGGCTTGTATAAGACAAAATGCTCAAGTTTGTCGCTGAATAATTCAAGTGAGGGAATAAGAGCTGTCTGTATCCTTTTAGCATACATGATACTGTCTGTAATGTGCTTCTTCTGGTAAGCTATCTGGTCTCTCTGGGCTGCCGCGAGATCCCGTTGCTGTTCAATTTCATCCTTCTGCATTGAAATTGTCCGGTTCTTTTCCTCAAGCCTTATATTTGCCTCTTTCTTGATCCTGTAACCTCTGTAAATGTAGTATCCGAGAATGCTTACAAGCAGAAGTGCAAACAGAACAAAGTAAAGGACAAGCTTTTGCTTTTCAATTGCCTCAAGTTGGACTTTTATTTTATTATCCTGCTCCGTGATTCTCTGAAGTTGCTGATCGATTTCTGAAATCTGAAGGCTTATCTTTTCTTTTTGTTTTGCCAGAGTATCCTTCTGAATCTGCACTTCTTTCATTTGCACCACGATAATCTCTTTTTGAGATGATATCTCACCCTGTTGCCTGCTTATTTGTCTGAACTGACTGTTGAGTACTTTCTGCTTTTCAACAAGTGTTTTCTCTTTTTCAGTAATTTCTTTGTCAAGACTGTCGAGTAGGGCTTTTTGTTTAAGTATCTCCTGCCTTTGCACATCAATGGTCTCAAGCTGCTGTCTTATAGTCTCTTTCTGTGCTTCAATCTCCTTGCTTGCGATATCAAAAAGATTCTGCCAGTCTTCCTTTGTCTTGATTGCCATGAAGAGTACTTCCTGAGGTATTGACATACCCGCACTCTTTACCATCTCTTCGTTTATATCGTATCGAGGTTTCCCGTTGACTACGATAAAATTCATCATCGATTCCCTGAATTCATACCCTTCAGTTATAAGCATTGTCTGATGGCCTGCAATTTGCTTTTTCACCCTGTCTAGATTAAACTCCGCATTTTTATTTAGGTATAGCACTTGAGTATGCCGGATACTCTCGATATTCCTGAATCCGACTATTACTACCGGCTTCTCCTGTATTTTAGTTCTTGTTTTTGCGAGGTTGCCCAGTTCATAAATAAGGTCATAATCACCAAGCAGCACGCCTATCTTGAAACTTGCCGAATCGGCAAATCCCGGACCATAGTCAATATATTTTGACAGATCGAAAATATAGAGGGCTCTTGTTGGATTATCAAATCCTCCCTGGCCGTTTAAAACTGTGGTGGTAAGAAAGAAGCCAACGGAAATGATTGCTGCTCTGAAAAAAAGTATTTGCCTCGCCATGATTCAGGTTATTAGTATCACGAAATTGCAAATTATTATTCAACTAAGCAAATGTTCTTTAACCGTGTGCCGAAGCGTAGTGTTGATAAATTGTTAACAACTGAAGTCTTAACAGATTTTTGTCTCGTTTACATATCGTAAAT
>JBGPAF010000408.1:0-2702 GCA_041480535.1 Bacteroidia bacterium | reverse complement strand
CTTACTTCCATATCCTGCATTACACCTGAGTATGCCATAATTTTGCCCATCGACAGGACACCCTGTCCTCCGAATCCGGCTATTAATATTTCTTCAGTCATTTTTACTCAGATTTTGGTTGTTGAATTGGTTGCTCTTCCGGGGCTTTAAGGTCGCCAAGCGGATAATATGGGAACATATTCTCTTCCATCCATTTATTCGACTGGACCGGTGTCATTTTCCAACCTGAAGGACAATTGGATACAATTTCAATAAAGCATGTTCCCTTGTTTAGTTTCTGGTACTGAAATGCTTTCCTCATCGCTCTTTTTGTCTTTCTGACATTGGCAGGAGTATGCACGCTTTGACGAGTAACATAATAAGTACCCGGAAGGGTGGCAACAATATCGGTCATCTTCAATGGATTACCCATTGTTTTTACATCTCTTCCATATGGTGATGTTGAAGATTTCATCCCCGGAAGAGTTGTCGGAGCCATCTGACCGCCTGTCATACCGTAAATACCATTGTTAATAAAGATTATAAGGATGTTTTCTCCCCGGTTACAGGTATGGATTGTTTCAGCCGTACCGATAGCTGCCAGGTCACCGTCGCCCTGATAGGTAAAAACATATTTATCGGGCATCAGCCTTTTTATTGCAGTAGCAAGAGCCGGAGCACGGCCATGTGCAGCCTCCTGCCAGTCGATGTCAAGATAATTGTACAGAAACACAGAACATCCCACCGGCGATATACCGATTGTATCCTGCTGGATCCCCTCTTCCTCAATTATCTCTGCAAGAATACGATGGGTTGTGCTGTGACCGCAACCGGGACAATAATGCATTATCTCGTCAGTCAGAATATCTGACTTTTTGTAAGCCAGATTCTCAGGCTTTATTATTTCTTTTATTCCTGTAACTTCTTTCATATCTCAACCTCCTATTATCCGTTCTTTAAGATTTTCCAAAACCTCATCAGGTGTCGGGATCATTCCTCCCATTCTTCCGTAATAATGAACAGGGACTTTCCCGTTCACTGAAAGCAATACATCTTCAACCATCTGTCCGGCACTCATTTCCACAGCAAGCATAAGTTTGACCTTATCAGCCAGCTTATTGATTTGTTTTGAAGGGAAAGGGTAAAGAGTGATCGGCCTCAACAAGCCTGCCTTTATTCCCTGTTCACGGGCAAGCTCAACCGACTTCTGGCAAACCCTGGCGCTGGTTCCGTAAGCCACAAGCAGATATTCAGCATCTTCGCACTGAAACTCCTCATAACGAACCTCTTTTTCTTTTATCTCATTATATTTTGCCACAAGTTTCTGATTAAAGATCTCCTGTCGGTTTGGATCGAGCTCGAGGGATGTAATAATATTTCTTTTCCTGGTGGAAGGCTTTCCTGTTGTTGCCCACTCAGGGACCGTTTTCGATCTCTCTTTCGGAGGGCTGAGCCATACCTTTTCCATCATCTGGCCTATTGCGCCATCGGACAATATCATTGCCGGATTCCTGTACTTGAATGCAAGTTCAAATCCAAGGTCAACAAAGTCAGCCATTTCCTGGACCGATGCCGGAGCGAGTACTATCAGGTGATAATCCCCGTGACCTCCTCCCTTGACTGCCTGAAAATAATCTGACTGAGCGGGCTGGATAGTGCCAAGGCCGGGTCCGCCCCTTACAACATTTACAATGAGGCATGGGAGTTCGGCGCCTGCGATGTAGGATATTCCCTCCTGTTTGAGGCTTATTCCCGGCGAAGATGAAGTTGTCATTACTTTTTTGCCGCATCCGGCACCGCCATAAACCATATTAATGGCGGCTATCTCGCTTTCAGCCTGCAGGACCACCATTCCGGTAGTCTCATAAGGATTTGCTTCCATGAGATACTCAATTATCTCACTCTGGGGTGTGATCGGATATCCAAAATAGCCATCGGCTCCTGCTCTGATAGCTGCTTCTGCAACAGCTTCATTCCCCTTCATTAATCTTAATTCTTTTTCCATTGGCTGGCTATATTTTTGTTTTATAAACAGTAATTACCCCATCGGGACAAACGATTGCACAATTGGCACATCCGATACAAAGATCGGGATGCGCGGGGTAAGCATAGTTATACCCTTTGCCATTGACCTCCTTAGCCATCTCAATAGTACCGGTGGGACACGAAACCAAACAGACCCCACATCCTTTGCACCTTTCAATATTCACAACAATACTTCCTTTGACCTTTGCCATATTGTGTTTTTTAGTTATTAACAGGATGATCTTTATTAAAGCATTTAAGCCGATATTCCAGATCATTGAACAGTGACCGGGGAACCTGGGAAACACATGCCCTCAGGGCATCATTCCTTTCACTTCCCGTTGTATCGAGTGTTATTGCACTTATTCCATAACGAAGAAGCACATCAATCAGTTTTGCAGCTGTCATGCCCGGATATGAAATCGTAAAGTAGAATCCGTCAGCAATGGGTTCATCAAGGTCCTTGTCATAGGCTATTTCAAAACCATTTTCAATAAACAATTTCTTCATTATACGGGCTTTCTCTCCATATTCGATGATATCGTCACGGTACTTGTACTCTCCGTCATTAACAGCCTTCAGAAGAGCTGCAAGGCCATATTGGACCGAATGGGTCACACCGGCTGATATCCCGTACAACGCTCCGAAAATTGCGGAGTGGCCGAATTTATCAGTGGAATAATACCTTTTCAGATCGG
>JBGPAF010000407.1:0-2703 GCA_041480535.1 Bacteroidia bacterium | reverse complement strand
CTTTGTTTATGAAATCAAGGGCAACGCTTGATGACCTGAGGTTCAAAGAGATGTCGGCCTCAAATTCAAAGCTGATCAATCTCATAAACGGAATGCAGGAGATCAAACTCACTCAGAGCGAGCTTAGCAAACGCTGGGATTGGGAAAAGCATCAGGCTAATATATTCGGATTAAAAGTTAAAGGACTTGGCCTGATTCAATATCAGTCTGCAGGCGCCACGCTAATTAGTGAGGTTATGAACATTCTTATAACCGTTGTAGCTGCTACTGCAGTTCTTAAAGGAGATATGACCCTTGGTATGATGCTGGCTGTCCAGTTCATAATCGGGCAGATGAATGTGCCTGTAAACCAGATTATCGGATTTTTCCGGATGTCACAGGATGCCAAAATGAGCCTCGACAGGCTTGCCGAGGTTTATAATATGGAAGATGAAGAATCTGAATCTGAAAACAAAATCAGGAAACTACCTGACAATAAAAGCATTCAGATAACTGACCTTTCATTTCAGTATGAAGGTCCAAGGTCTCCCTATGCATTGAAAAATACGAACCTTTTAATTGAGGAAAATAAGATTACTGCCATAGTCGGTGTAAGCGGGAGCGGCAAAACAACATTGCTGAAAATGCTACTGGGATTTTACCAGCCGGCATCCGGTGGAATAA
This sequence comes from Bacteroidia bacterium, assembly GCA_041480535.1. GTDB lineage: Bacteria > Bacteroidota > Bacteroidia > Bacteroidales > VadinHA17 > LD21. The sequence goes on along the minus strand of JBGPAF010000407.1, from coordinate 2,040 downwards.
CAATCGGAGACACTGATCTTTCACACTTTAGTCTTAAACTCTGGCGCAAAAAGGTAGGGGCAGTAATGCAGGATGGCTTTTTATTTCCTGATACTATCGCCGGAAATATTGCTCCCGGATCTGAACCAATTGATGAGAACAGATTGATCATGGCAGCTGAAACCGCAAATATGGGAGATTTCATTGAGTCTCTTCCCCTCGGTTTCAATACAAAAATAGGTGCAAACGGACATGGATTGAGCGAGGGGCAGAAACAAAGACTGCTAATCGCACGGGTTATATATAAGAATCCCGAAATTCTGATTTTTGATGAAGCGACAAACTCGCTCGATGCTAACACCGAAAAGGTAATTGTAGAAAACCTTTCAGACTTCTTCAAGGGGAAAACAGTAATTATTGTTGCTCACCGCCTTAGTACAGTAAGAAATGCTGATAAGATAGTTGTCCTTGATAAAGGACAGATTATTGAAACAGGAAATCATAGGAGTCTTATAGAAAAACGGGGCGCTTATTATAATCTTGTGAAGAACCAGCTGGAACTCGGCAATTAAATTAATGAATGGAAGAGAAACCCAATGATATAATATATTCTGAACCCATTAAAGAAATAATGGGGCGCCCTCCTGGCACAATACTGAAATGGGGGAATACTATTATCCTGATAGTTTTTGTCCTTTTTATATTGTTTTTATGGCTAATAAAATATCCTGATACTATTCCTGCTCCGGTGGAAATAACGACTGTAAACCCGCCAGTTGCCCTTGTTTCAAAGCTGACAGGAAGGATAAAAAATTTGTATGTCAGGGATAAGGACCGGATCAGTTCAGGGCAGTTAATTGCAGTTATGGAGACAGCTGCTTCAATTGAAGATCTGAATAAGCTTAAACAGATAGTTGATACTATTGCAAATCCGGAGAGAATAATGCTTGCATCTTTACCTGAATTTACCGAACTGGGTGAGATACAAAGCTATTGGGGTTCTTTTCTTAAAAGCCTGTCAGACTATAATAACTATAACCTTAATGATTTTTACGGAAACAAAATCAAATCTCTTACTGATGAAATAGATGGAATACTGGTCTATATAGAAAAAGTAAAAGTAAAGGAAGATTTATTTACTGAGAACCAAATGCTTGAAGCTAAGAAATACAGACGGGATTCCTTATTATATGTCAGTGGTGTTTATTCCGAAAGTGAGCTTGAAAAATCGCGTCAGGCGCTTATCAGGCTTAATATTGAACTCCAGCAGGTTCGCCTCGATCATTCAGCTAAGTCAATAGAGCTAGCAGAAAAGAAACAGCTTTTACAGGATTACAGGATCAAAAAACTGGAGGAAAAGGAAAAGTACTATTCGGTCCTGAATGAATCATTTCTGAATCTTAAAGCTCAGATCAAAATCTGGGAAAATAACTATATGCTTATATCTCCGGTTAGCGGCATTGTCACTTTTACGAAATTCTGGAGCGAGAACCAGATTGTTAACAAGGATGAACCTGTTTTAAGTATTGTTCCGTTTGAAACAGGTGATTATGTTGGCAGGATCAGCTTGAAAATGAACCGTTCAGGTAAGGTTAAACCCGGTCAGGCAGTAAACATCAAGCTGAGCGGGTATCCATATCTGGAATATGGAATGGTAAAAGGTATAGTAAAATCGAAATCAATGGTTCCTTCGGGGGATTCGTACATCCTGGAACTAAGTCTGCCTTCAGGTCTCACTACATTATATGGTAAAAAACTTGAATTCACACAAAATATGCAGGGAACGGCAGAGATTATAACAGATGATTTACGGCTGTTGCAGAAAATCCTGAATCCCTTCAGGTATATGATTTCCAGAAATAAAAGGTAATTTACTTTTTGGAATAAGGTTCATAATCATCATCCTTTCCCGTAAAAACAGATGAACCGGCATCACCATGTTTATTATCAGACTGACCGGCCTGATTCTTCTTTACGTATTTTTTATACAGGCTGAATCCCAGAGCAGCTAAAACAACTGCTAACAAGATAATATCTTTACTTTCCATTGTGATTGATTTT
>JBGPAF010000406.1:0-2726 GCA_041480535.1 Bacteroidia bacterium | reverse complement strand
TGATTGCATTTTCTCAAAAAGCCTGCGTATATAAACTGAGAGTTTATCGATCTCTTCCCTTGTATAGAGTCTGATATCAACAAGAACCTGGTCATTTCTTGACCTGCCTGCATGTATTTTCCTGCCTGAATCACCGGTAACCGAAGTCAGCTCTTTCTCCAGCTGTGAATGTATATCCTCGATCCCCTCTTCAATTACCAGATTTCCGGTTTTCACCTTTTTAAAAAGCGAATTCAAGGTTCTTAATAATTCTGTCTTTTCAGCATCAGTAATTAAGCCGGCTTCTTCAAGCATTATTGCATGAGCCATTGAACCGGCTATGTCCCATTCAGCCAGACAAAGATCTGTTGTCCTGTCCTTTCCTGAAGTGAATTCAATCACTGAAGGATCAGGAATCACGCCTTTTTCCCAGAGTTTCATATTTTAAATTGATAAGTCCCTTTAATTATTCAGTGATTCCATTATTAATCCGTTATTTACTCTTGCTTGCTTCAACGATAGCTCTGTGAGCCATAAGCCTTATCGCATTGATCCTTATAAATCCCTTGCTGTCAGTCTGGTCGAATCCTCCTTCAATATCCATACTCGAAAGTTCTTTGTTGTACAGAGATGAAGGAGACTCACGTCCTTCAATAAGCACATTCCCTTTATAGAGGCAAAGATGTACGCTTCCGTCAATAATTTCCTGACTCTTTTCAATAGCTGCCATAAGAAAATCCATTTCCGGGCTGAACCAGAATCCATAATAGATAAGCTCGGCAAATTTAGGAGTAAGCATATTTCTTAATCGCATCACTTCCCTGTCCATTGCAATACCTTCGAGATCCATATGGGCTATATGCAGTACAGTTGCTGCCGGTGTCTCATACACACCCCTCGATTTAATTCCGACGAACCTGTTCTCAACCATGTCGAGCAAGCCTATTCCGTTTTTACCGGCAAGTTCATTAAGATATGTGTACATTTCGTACGATTCCTCTTTTACTGTTCCGTCATCTTTGTTAATCAGTTTTACCGGGATTCCATTTTTGAAATGTATTGCTATCCTTGTCTCTTTGTCCGGAGCATCCTGGGGCAATACCATTTTCTCGAGCATGTTTTTCTGCAACGAGAACATGGGATCTTCAAGGATACCTGCTTCGTGGCTTATGTGCATCAGGTTATCATCTTCGCTGTAGGGCTTGTCGATGCTGGCTTTTACAGGTATATTATTATCGGAAGCATATTTGAGCAGGTCTGTTCTCCCTTTGAATTTTTCAAGAAACTCCTTGTCTTTCCAGGGAGAAATAACTTTAATATCAGGTTTCAGGGCATAGTAGCAAAGCTCGAACCTAACCTGGTCATTGCCTTTTCCGGTTGCACCATGAGCAACGGCATTTGCATTTTCACTTTTGGCCACTTCAATCTGTTTTTTTGCGATAAGGGGCCTGGCAAGGGCTGTACCGAGAAGATACCTGCCTTCATATATGGCATTCCCCATTATGGCTTTAAGGACATAATCATCAATAAATTCCTTTTTCAAGTCGGCGATTATCACCTTCGAAGCTCCAAGCAGCAAGGCCTTTTTCTTGCATTCTTCGAAATCATCGGCCTGTCCTACATCTGCCACGAATGCTATCACTTCATAGTTTTTTTCAATTAACCATTTCAGAATGACAGAAGTATCCAATCCGCCGCTGTAGGCCAAAACAACTTTTTCTTTCATTATTTCTAATTATTTATCTGATCTATTTTTTCTTATATTTTTCTCTTTTTTCGACACACTTGTGCCAGTTCTTTCAATCTGTTTATGCAGTCCGGGCATTACCAGTTCCAGGCACAAATGGACCTGATTCAGGGTTATGCCATCACGCGGTATTACAAGTATGGTGTCATCACCTGCTATGGTGCCGGCTATCTCGTACCTTCCTGCATTATCAATATAATAAGCAGTTGCATTGGCATTACCGGGAAGTGTCCTTATCACCATAAGCCCCTTTGCTTCAACGATTTCACGAATAACAGGAATTATATTCAGCCTGATCCCTGAATCGGGAGAGGCTTCCTTTTTACCTGTGAGGGCATACCTGTAACCGCCTCTACCGTCAGGGACGCGGCTGACCCCCAGCTGCCTTAAATTGCGGGATAATGTAGCCTGTGTACAGATTATCCCTTTCCCTTTCAGTTTTTTAAGCAAGGCTTCCTGAGAGATTATATTTTCCCCTGAAATAATCTTTTCAATAGCCAGGAGCCTTTTTGTCTTTTGCATAATTATTCATATTTTTTGCAAATATATACATTTTTTATTTCCGGCAAATCATATTCAAAAATTTATCATATTTTTGAGAACTAAAATCTGCCAATGAAAGATGATATAAGCAAAGTAATCATCCTTGGATCGGGAGCGCTTAAGATCGGAGAGGCTGGTGAATTTGATTACTCAGGTTCACAGGCACTTAAAGCTTTGAAAGAGGAAGGGATAAAAACAATCCTGATAAATCCCAATATTGCTACAGTTCAGACCTCGGAAGATCTTGCCGACAAAATTTATTTTCTTCCTGTCACCCCGTATTTTGTCGAAAAAGTGATCGAAAAGGAATCGCCCGATGGGATCCTTTTATCATTTGGCGGGCAAACAGCTTTAAACTGCGGGATAGAATTGTTCAGGAAAGGAGTTTTTGAAAAATACAAAGTAAAGGTACTTGGGACTCCTGTTGAAGCCATTATAGACACTGAGGACCGCGAAC
>JBGPAF010000405.1:0-2748 GCA_041480535.1 Bacteroidia bacterium | reverse complement strand
GGAAGCAGGATAGGAAAACATGTGGCGCTCTATATGCAAAAAAACTGTGAAGTAAAACTGATTGATATAAATCCGGAAAGATGTGAAGCTCTGTCAGAGATTCTTGAAGACACATTGATTATAAACGGGGATTGCCGTAACATTGATCTGCTGGAACAGGAGGGCATAAACAAAATGGATGCTTTTGTTGCTGTAACAGGTAACTCTGAGACCAATGTTCTCTCATGCCTGCTGGCCAAAAAGCTGGGAGTAAAAAGGACGATTGCGGAGGTTGAAAACATGGAATACATAAATCTGGCTGAAAATATAGGGATAGACACTATTATAAACAAAAAGATTTCAGCAGCCAGCAGGATATTCCGGCATACAACAAATCCTAATGTCACTCAGGTAAAATATATGACAGGTACGGATGCTGAAGTTATTGAATTCAATGTACCTGAAAATGCGAGAATCACTAAAGGAACCCTGAGAAGTCTCGACTTTCCAAAGGATGCAATTGTTGGAGGAGGTACAAGGGAAGGAGTCGCATTCATAGCAACCGGTGATACGATCATAAGCCCAAATGATAAAGTTGTGGTTTTTACTTTGCCTTCTGCATACGAAAAGCTTTCGAAATTATTCACCTGATCAATTATGATCAATTTCAGGATTATTGCCAGGGTCTTCAGTCAGGTTCTGATTTTCGAAGGAGTGTTTATGTTACTTGCAGGAGCTGTTTCCTGGATTTATCAGGAACCTGCTGCAAGTTCTTTCCTTTATTCAGCATTAATAACATTGATAACAGGGATTCTTGTATTTACACCTCTCCGCAATGAAGAAAAGGTATACGGGACGAGGGAAGGATATATTATTAACACATGTATCTGGCTTCTTTTCAGCGCATTTGGTTCTCTCCCATATTTATTCAGTTCATCTGCTGATAATTTTACTGATGCTTTTTTTGAATCAATTTCAGGTTTTACGACGACAGGGGCTACGATTTTTACCGACATTGAATCGCTTACTCATGGGATACTTTTCTGGAGAAGCCTCACCCAATGGCTTGGCGGAATTGCAATTATAACATTGTCGTTCTATGTGCTTCCGATAATAAAAAGCATTAATATACAGCTCTCGACGACTGAATTTTCGGGACAGATGACTGATAAGATCAATCCCAAGGTGGTTGAAACAATAAAAAGGCTTATTTCAATCTATGTAATACTTACACTTGCTGAAATCTTATTGCTGATTATTGGCAAAATGCCCTTCTTTGATGCAATCTGCCATTCATTGTCAACACTTTCTACCGGAGGATTTTCAACCCGTAATAATGGCATTGCCGCCTTTTCTTCCCCGTATATAAAAGCAGTGATTACGCTTTTCATGTTTTTTGCAGGAATGAATCCTGCGCTTTTCTATTTTGCGATTAAACGGAATTTCAGAAAGATAGTATATAACTCAGAATTTGTATTTTATGCAATTCTGGCAATTGGTTTTTCCCTCCTCGTAGCATCTTTGCTCTTTTTCACATCAGGAGTTCCGTTGTCTGCAGCATTATCGGACGGATTTTTCCATACAATATCGGTTATTACCACAACAGGATTCTACACATCGGATTTCAGTCAATGGGGAAACCTGTTAATAACAATCATCTTTATTCTAATGTTTACGGGCGGAATGGCAGGTTCGGCAAGCGGCGGCATCAAGATAATAAGGCTTATGATTATTGCAAAGAACAACCGTAACGAATCTAAGAGATTAATACATCCCTATGCATATCTGCCTGTGCGTATAAACAAAAAGAGTATACCACAGAATATTGTTTGTAACCTACTGATCTTTATCATTTTATATTTTATCACCATCTGTGCTGGAACCATTTTAATTTCCTTTCTGGATTATGATATAATCACATCATTCAGTACAACCGCTTCTATGCTGGGTAATATTGGTCCGGGATTAGGGACATTCAGTCCTTTTACAAACTATGCTGATATGCCATCAACAGGCAAATGGATCCTATGCTCTTTGATGTTGTTGGGACGTCTTGAATTACTGACTGTGATTGTTCTGTTAACCCGAAGCTTCTACAAGAAATAGGAAGCTGAGGAGGCAGCTTTAAAATACGAAATCATAAATCCGGAATCATAATTCCAATATACCCAGTCCCTGCCGTATAACATTTATCTCCCCTGATGTGCAATCGACAATTGTCGAAGCTTCATTATTCCCATACCCCCCATCAATTACTATCTCAGCAAAGTCGCGGTACTTTTCGTAGATCAGTTCAGGATCGGTAGTGTACTCAATTACCTCATCCGGATCGTGGATAGACGTTGTAATAATCGGCCGGCCAAGTTCCTTCACCAGCCTCAGGACAATATTGTTATCAGGGATCCTTATTCCAACAGTTTTCTTTTTATTCTTGAATAATTTGGGAATCTGATTATTAGCCTGTACAATGAATGTAAAAGGACCGGGCAGGTTCCTTTTAAGAAGCTTAAAGACCGAATTATCCCGAATTACCGTATATTCTGAAAGCTGACTCATATCATGAAAGATAAGAGACATGTCGGGATTCAGCGGGTTCTGTCCTTTCAGACGGGCAATTTTATCAATTGATTTATTTGCTTTTATATCACAACCCACAGCATAAACAGTATCTGTAGGATAAATTATAATACCTCCTTCTTCAAGGACATCAACCACTGTTCTGATGCGGTCCTGGTTAGGGTTTTCGGGATAAATTCGAAGGAGCATTTT
>JBGPAF010000404.1:0-2749 GCA_041480535.1 Bacteroidia bacterium | reverse complement strand
GTTATGAAATCCGCAATCATCCTGCAGGCTGATCAGAAGTTCATATTTCCCCCAGGTAAGGGTTTTATCAAGGTTCAGAGCATACTGTTCGGCAACAATTTCATCCGGCAGCCAGCTTCTGTTGTCCGATTCAGTCAGTTGCTGAATGAAATTCCTGCCGGTATTTAGGTTGACCAGCCTGATATAAATTTTGAACTGATGATATGCCGGAGCAACTCCATGATTTTCCCAGGTGATACGGATATAATTGTAATTTGAACCCTTGCGTAATGTATCGGGCATCATGGCAAATTTTGGAAAATACCAGTATCCGCAAAGGTTAGCAAGCCGGCAGGCCAGTTGATGATTTTCTATCAGCCATTCACGCGGATAATAGTGAAAACCGATAATTGTAGCATGTGTTTCATGAATTGCTTTTTCAAAACCTGAGCCGTTTCCCCACATTCCATTCTCTAAGGCGTCACCATAATGATCTGACTCCAGAACCACTGGGATTGACTTGTAAACCTTGTTGAATATTTCAGGCGTACGTATGCAGGAGGGACCAAATCCAAGTTTTTTGTACCATGCCACATTTCCACTGTCGTCACGAAAACCAAGGCTTTTCTCAAGTGCATACCGGTATATTTCATAATCTGATCCGTCATCCGAATCCCGCTGGCCGATAAAATCATCACTGAGAATCAACACTGACTTTTTATAGCATCGTTTGTATAAGTCAATGTGTGTTTTTACCACATCCACCGGAACATCCTTCCACCCTGAAAAGGCTGTATGCCCTTCGCCCCATTCACCTATGCTTCCGATATCAATATACTCAATCCATGGCTTTCCGTCGTACCGTGCGGCGAATGCTTTATGAAAATGCTCCAGTTTATCCAGAAAAACAGGATCTCCATAATCCGGAGCCCAGGCTTTTAAGGCAAGATCTTTATGTTCAATAAACTCACCCCTGGCACCTGCATTCTTCACCCATTCCGGTGTTGCAAATACCATTTCAGTTTCTTTGCAGGTTATCCTGAAGGAGATGGTATGTCCCCATTTTATCCATCGGTTGATAACAGAATCGATCAGTTCCCAGTTATATACTCCCTCTTTAGGTTCAAGATAACTCCAGGCAAGTCTTAAGTAAATATCATTCAGACCGGGAAAATTCTGCAGTGAGTCATCAGCCCTCAATCGGTTGCCATAGTTGCTGATTGAATTGTCATAGTAATGAATGCACCATCCTTTATGCGGGTTATCGCATACCCTGGTACTATCCCAGTATTTCTCAAGGTTGAAAAATACCCGGTTTTTATATGTGCCCCTACCTTCTTCCTGGTCAGTGCCGGGAGCTTGTGACCAACATAAATGACTGTTAAAGCATATAATAATGGCAATGCAGATGCGGTTGGGTTGTATTTTCATTTTTCATAAGATTTCATGGAACAAGCTCAAACTCACGCTCGGAGATAACTGCTTCCGAACCTTCACCAAACTTAGTTATTTAATCTCTTCATCCACTTTTTTTGAATAGTTTCCAGTTTTTGTATCTGTGTACCGGAAAGATAAAAATCAGGTTCTCTGCTCAATATGTTATTAACATATTCCTCTGCCTTTTCTTCGATGGACTGGGAACCGTTTTTTTCCCACAAGTTTCTGTTTGTACGGTTGGGCAAACCGGAATATCTGATTTCTTCTTCAAAGTGCTCAAGCGTATGGCTTGTCTCAAGAAATGAACCCTTAAATGCTACATCTTTTATTACATCGAATGCCAGATGTTCCTCATCAACTTTAAATCTGTCTGAAAATCTAAGGCAATTCCCAATCAGCTCATTATCAATAATTGCAACTTCTGGCGATATGGTCTTTGATGTCTCCAAGTTGCCTATACCCCATACCATATTAACCTTGCTCAGCGTATGGATAAGTGCAGTAAATAATTTCTCATAGGAAGCCTGGGAATCGAGCATGATAGAATCGCTCAGAGCCCATGATGCTGAAGGTAGTAAGTGATATTGTGCCATTTCCGCGCCAGCTGCCTGCAATAATGCATTTTCCGGGGAACCGGTTAATACAAGTGTTGTCATCATATCAAAAACATGAGCAAATCCTGAATTATAAATACAGGGTCTTCCTGGTTCAATAATCTGGTTTATTACTATGCCACTTATAACTTCTGCATCAGCCATCGCAAGACTTCCTGCCAATGTAACAGGTGAAGTACCTCCGGCCATGGGCTCAGAGTTAATCATTATGGGGATCCCGTAATCTTTTGTTCTATAAAACAATTCCAATGCAGTTTCAGACCAGGTTAAAGGACTTACTATGCTATAGCCAAGTGTAAAGAACATATTATCCCTTAAAGGTTTACCTTCCAGAATTACATCGGACATTTCAATAATTGCTTCAGCGCCGGATGGGGTATAAATGCAGGGTCTCAAATGTTTGGCTGAGTATTGTGCCGATATTTTAAAGCCTGCAAAATCCCTGCAATTAGGAGGAAATTCTTTCAGGCTTGTTCCAACTATTCCTTGAATATTTTCAAGTTTATCAGCAACACGTATAAAATCGGTGAACTCGTTTACACCAATTTCAACAGACTTTTTGCCTGTGCCCCGAACATACTGGGTGGCATTTGCTGTGTAGTACAAAGTAGTTCCTCTGCTTTTCACAACTGTTTCTTTTCCCATCCGATCCTTAATTGTAAATTGTTTGGGGCAAAGTGCAAAATATTTGTCTACCATTTTTTCAGGCAAATAAACCC
>JBGPAF010000403.1:0-2751 GCA_041480535.1 Bacteroidia bacterium | reverse complement strand
TAATCCTGCCTCACTTTTCGAAATTATCTCCACCCTGTCCTGGCTAACTGTCATAATATATCCTTCATCTGAAGGAACAGAAGTTATTGTTTTATCCAGAATAAGAGTTAGTGTTCCCGTGCCCGCCGACTTTCCAATTGTCATTTGAGATAGGATATTACCCATAACGGGACGTTTAAACTCTCCCTTCATAATTATTTGCTGTAGTTTGCCCGGTTCAAGTCCGGGACCTTTAATCAGGTTCACACTTTGAGGTTGCGGCAGAATCACAAAGGGAGAAGGCAGTTTATCTGCTGATAAACCGATCCATGAGACAACTGAAAATAACATGCCGGTAGCCAATGACAATTGAAAACTCTTTTTCATAATCAGATATTTTTTGTTAATTCTTTATTCCGGAAACATCTCTTCATAATGTGCTGAAGGCATAAAAATACCACCGCTTTTTGCATAGAAATCATTATCGAGCCCGAATATTCCGTTTTTTGTCTGTGACCAGGGTGAATCTTTACATGGATGGTATCCCTTCATAATTTCCCAGTTTTTGTAATTCTGATTTCCGTTGGTTTCCAGCAATCCTATGCCGATACCAGGAAAAGGCGAAAGACGTGCTGCTATATTTTTATTCCATTCCACGAGTATGGGGTTTACTGTTAAATCAGCGCAGAAACAAGGCACTTTGTGATCATAAGCTACCCGGGCAATTTTCAATGTCATGCTCAGTGTTTTTGCAATAGCTTTCAGAGCTATTGCATTATAACCCATCTGAACACATTTGAGCGCATCTTTCTCAGTATGAGCGCTTTCATCGGCTGCAATACGAACCGGAATATCTTTGATGTCGATCTCAAGGTGTTCAGCGAAAGGTTCCTCAATAATTGCAATCTGGTCGAAAGCTCCTATCTTCTTTGCGTGATCGAGCAATCGCATTAGTGTTTCTTTACTCTCATATCGTCCGTTTGCATCGAAATAATAGGGAAGTTTACCGCTCTTTGAATAGACAGTTCTTGCATCTCCGATTGCTTTGTGAACCTCAGTAATACGCAACATATCCTTTTCCAGCATTTCTGTCTGGGTCCCCTGTTGCCCGATCTTTATCTTCATGAAGAAATATCCCTGGTCAGCTGCCGCTTTTATTTCACCAACAGGAATCGAATAAGCCATAAGCGGGATACTTGCAATTCTGTCATGATGGTGCGACAAAGCAGGTTTATAAGCTTCCGGCACCATATCGTCAAAATTTGTAATGTTATTTTCAGCAGCATACAAAAGCCATAGTGCATTATCAACTCCTACCAATGAATTTAATGCAAATGTCTGACATAGGTCATCTTTAGCACATATCCTTTTACCATAGTCATAAACAAGGGGCCAGATTTCGTCAAGCAGAGCCACAGGATCAGTAAAGCTGCGACCTTTTAATAAATGGAGTCCATATTCGGTCATTGAATACATCAGGGCATTGCCTCCGCTTTCAGAATGGGAGGAAAAGACCTGGGCATCTGACCAGAGGACACTCTGAGAACAAATTCCTATCTTACGGATGCCGGATTCACTTTTAACCATAGCAGCTGTCTGCCATATTTCCCTCATATATCCGCCTTTAAATCCGAAAGGACGGATAAGAGGCTCCCGTTCAAAATTTGAGTCAACATCAGCAACAGTAATCAACTTTTCGGGATTCTTTTTCATGTTGTGTCCCTTCAATGGAGAATGAACAAACATACTGGCACCGGAAACAATTGCGGATGTTTTAATAAAATCCCTTCTTGTTATAGCCATTTTTTGATTAAATTATTCCAGTTTCCAGGGTTTCCTGTATTCATAATGAAGAAGATTGTTGGCTTCTTTGCAGTTGGTAAACTGCTCATTTTCAGCATCCCACAATAATCTTGTTTTTGTTGCAAGTGCTATATTTGCAAGATGGGCGAAACTGGTTGAACGATGTCCTTCCTCCAGCGAACAGAGAGGTGTCTGCCTCGATTTAATACAATCCAGGAAGTTCCGGATCAGCGTGGAGGTACTTTCTGCACTGCTGCCATCATCCAGAGTGCGGCTAATATTTTCAAATTCTTCAGCTTCAATGAGTTTGTCCCATGTCTGAAACTGACCTTTGGTGGCAGGAACAATTTTATAAGCGTTTTCGCTTGCCATTAGTGTCCCTTTTGTTCCCCGGATCTCAATTTCGCCAAACGGTAACACTTCTCCACTATTTGCTTCATAATCACTGAACAGAATAAGTGATCCTGAGGCAAACTCAAATGTCACCTGTAAGGTGTCGGGAATAGTGCTGTCATCATCAAGAACATATTTTCCACCATGGGCAGTTACAGAAATGGGTGCCTTTTCTCCCATCAGCCAGCGGATGACATCCATATAATGAACGCCCCAGTTGCCCATCTGTGAAGAGTAATCACTCCACCATCGGAAAGTATATGGAGCAATGTTATATTTGTAGGGTATGAAAGCCCTTGGACCCAACCACATATCCCAGTTGAAGTCTTTAGGAGGGGCTTCAGGGCTCATTTTACCAATACCATTGGGAAACATATTATTGATGTGTGCGGCTCTTCCAACAGTAATCTTACCAATTTTGCCGGAATGCATATCTTTAGCTAACTTCTGATACAGGGAGTTTCCTCTCCGGTTTAACCCTACAGCTATTATCTTTTTTCTTTCAGTTTGAGCTTTTACCATGCTGCGGCCCTCGTGAATTGTTGCAGTCAGAGGTTTCTCCACATATACATCCTT
>JBGPAF010000402.1:0-2759 GCA_041480535.1 Bacteroidia bacterium | reverse complement strand
TATTATCGATAATATTAACATATGGGGATTGATATTAATCGGCATAAGCCTGTTTATCGGTTTGTTTGCACGGCCTTTTAAACTTTTCGGGATAGTTTTATTGTTGCTTTATTATCTTGCTTATCCGCCTTTTGCAACAGTGGTTATTAATGCACCAGTAGAAGGCAGTTACTGGATTGTCAATAAAAATCTTATTGAAATGGCAGCGCTATTTGTTTTGTATTTATTCCCATCAAGCCAAATTTCCGGAATTGACAGATATTTGCAACCTAAAGGAAAAAACATATGAATACTTATTTAACAAGAAGAAAATTTCTGCAGACAGCAGCAGCCTCTGCTTCAGTTGCTATGATTCCCAATATCGCAGGAGCAACAGCTATTCAGAATAGTGACGGATCGAGCCAAAAGCCAGGAGAACTTCCAAAACGCAGACTGGGCAGGACCAACAGGATGGTTTCCTGCATCGGTTTCGGCGCCGGTTCCCGTTATTGCAACTGGGTGGCAGATGAAGTCACTTTGCAAAAACATATAGATTACGCAATTAAGCTCGGGATCACTTATTTTGATTCTGCGCGTGTATATGGCAATGGATTAGCAGAAGAACGTTATGGGAAATATCTTACGCCAAAATACAGGGATCAGATATTTCTCAACTCAAAATCAGAAGAGAGGACATACGACGGAGTGATGAGAGAGATCGAAATATCATTAAAGCTGTTAAAAACAGATTACCTGGACCTTTACTGCATGCATGGAATCGATAAGGTTGAAGATGTGGATGTCCTGTTAAGCCCTTCGGGAGGATATAAAGCATTTTTAAAACTGAAGAATGAGGGTGTGGTGAAAAACATCGGTTTTTCGTTTCATAAGTGGAACGATGCATCCCGGAAATCTTTTAATGAGTTTGATGTTGATGCAATTTTATGCGTCATCAACGCTTCAAAATACAACGGCAATGAAGATGTCCTTTTACCTCTTGCCTCAAAAAGAGATATTGGCATAATTGCAATTAAAATTATGGGACAAAATGCCCTCATTGGGAATGTATCAGGAGACGATCTTTTAAGGTATGCGCTCAGTCTTCCTATTTCAGTTGCAAATGTCGGAATGGATGGCTTTTCACCACTTGAATCCTGCGTTGAAGTTGGGAAAGAACCATTACTTTCTGAGGCAGATGCTGAAAAGATTCATGTGAAGTTAAATTTTGACCCTAAAGTAACCAGACTGCCATATTTTGCAGGATGAAGTACTTTTCATGCATAAAACAGAAATTCCTTCATTATCTTTACTTTTGCATCAGTCGATTACTACGGGGAATTCGCGGTATCCGCTTCCTATTGACCAGCGTATCCTGTAATCTCCTTTATATGTCACTTTTTTTGCCGGATCCTTTCCGTCCCAGGTAATTATGAAAATTCCTTCGCTGATTTTTCCCCGGTAAAGACTATTTATTTTTTTGCCTTCAGTCGAATACACGTCAATCTGAAGCTCTCCGGGTACATACGATTTGCATATGATTATCGAATTATTCTCATTTGCAATTATATGGGGAAGAACGGTGGCAAGACAGAGCTCTTTACTTTCTGTGAAATTTACCACGGGCACTTTAACTTCACCTTTGGCATATTTTCTACTAAAGCTGGGAGGATTAGCAAGCACAGAGTTTTTATAACGAAGGTATTGAATTGATTTTTGATCATTTTTGAATCTGAGTTCATAAAGGTCGCGTATAGTCTGGTCAAAATCAAGTAATCCTGTCCATAGCTCCCCTGCGTTTTTGATTACATTTGAATGTCCCCATGCTTTTTGAAATGCAGCGATTCCTGATGTGTCATTATCCGCACCCAATCCGTTTGAACTTATGAAGCGGGGATTTTTTTTGTCTTTATTCCACATCACATTCAGGTTTGTGTTAATGATCCTTTTGATATCCTGCTCGTCAAAGACTATCCCGTAATGGTACGCTTCTGCAATTTTTTCCACTTCTCCCGCCTGGTAACCTGAACGCCAGGGATGAACCCATACACCATGACGGGTATCTTTCTTTTCCAGATCAGCATCTCCCGGGTAAAGCGGCTCATAGTAGTTCCAGCAGTAGTGGTCATCAAAGTACTGGAAGTGACTTTTAGCAGTAGAAAATATTTTTTCAGCCCTGTCCTTGTAAAACTTATCACCTGTGATCCTGAATAGCTTCAGACACACCAGACCTACATCCATCTGTTTATTGAAGGGATGACTGATTCCTATGTGGGTGCCTTCAGGCTCCAGTATCCATTCTTTAAGATTGCCTTCTTTCAGGAATTTGTTGAACTCGATATATGTTCCATAAGGGCCGTCTTCAATCCAGCAGCCTCTTTTATCCCACTTTTCAATAAAATCCTTTTTAGCTGTTTCCACATAAAAGTTTGCTTTATCCTGGTATTTACCTTTCAACGATTTGTCTTCCAGAACAAGAACTGAAAAATTCAGTAATCCGTCAAAAAGGATTGCATCGCCAACGAGAGCATCAAGCCAGAAATTATCATTATATCCATAAACACCAATCCAGCCCTTATAACCATCAGGATCGGTTTCCATCTTGCTTATCAGAAAATCATAATACTTTATACCGGCATCAAGCCATCGGGTATCTTTGGTTAATTCATAGTTCTCAACAAACTGATCAAGACCAACCCTTGCATGCCAGCAGAAATTCTCCCCATTGGCATCCTCAATAAATGACGGATTGTTTATCATTTTTTCAGATAGTTCTTCCGGGG
>JBGPAF010000401.1:0-2759 GCA_041480535.1 Bacteroidia bacterium | reverse complement strand
GTTTAAAGATACTATCCGGATTGAACATTGCCCTGATTTCTGATGCAGGTACCCCGGGTATATCGGATCCGGGATTCCTGCTTGTAAGAACATGCGTCGCAAAAGGAATAGACGTTGAGACTCTTCCCGGCCCTTCAGCCCTAATTCCTGCTCTGGTGAATTCAGGTCTACCATGCGAGAGATTCTGCTTTGAGGGTTTTCTCCCTCCTAAAAAAGGAAGAAATAAAAGACTTTCGGCACTTGCTGATGAACCAAGAACAATGGTATTTTATGAATCACCTTTCAGGCTTGTCAAAACTCTCGATGATCTTGCTTCTGTTTTTGGCACTGATCGTGAGGCTAGCGTTTCAAGGGAGCTGACAAAGGTCTTTGAAGAGAATTACAGAGGCACTCTGAGTGATATCTCAGAACATTTCAAAAAGAATGCTCCTAAAGGGGAAATAGTGATTACCGTTGCTGGTAAAAAGAATTAGTCAGTCATTAAAGACTTGAATACTGCCTGAAAGAAATAACGCCGGTTACTTATGAAGCAAGTTTTACTTGTCCTGGTTTGTGTTATACTGTTTTCACAATTAAGTGTTGCCCAGACACTTAATGGCAAAATCACGGATAACTCCGGTCATTCGGTTCCATATGCAACTGTATATTTCCAGGAGCTCAAACAGGGTACTACATCAAATACAAAAGGTGATTATGAAATAAAACTTCAACCAGGTAAATACATGGTCATCTACCAGAGCATGGGGTACGAACCTGTTTATGAAAACATTACAATTTCCGATACTGTTGTCACCAAAAATATAACACTTCCTGAACAGATTTATGATATTCCTGAAGTCAGGATTTCTCCCTCGGGAGAAGACCCAGCCAATTATATAATGAGAAAAGCCATTGGCCTTGCTCCCTACTACCTTAATTACATAGAACATTATAAGGCTGAGGTTTACCTGAAGGGCAATCTGGTCGTAAAGAAGATCCCGAAACTTCTCCAGAAATCAATGAGGATGGAAAGTTCAGATGAAAGTTTTTCAGTATCGGCCGGCGGAAAGCCTGCAAGCAATTCAAAGGCGATAAAGGAAGGGGATTCATTCCTGATGGAATCATTTAATGAGCTGGAGTTTAATGCTCCCGACAAATATGTTCAGAAGGTTATTTCTTATAATACTTCGTTCCCGGAACAGGGTAATGAAATGTCTCCAATGGAATTTATCAAGGCAAGTTTTTATCAGCCTGTCCTTGCCGATATGGCAATCTCTCCTCTGTCCCCGCAGGCTTTTTCATATTATAATTTCAAATATCAGGGGGCCTCTCTTCAGGGCAATTACACTATCAATAAGATTGAGGTTATCCCAAAACGAAAAAGCCAGCAGCTCTTTTCAGGAACAATATTCATAATAGAGGATTTATGGTGCCTGCACAGCCTCGACCTGACAAATGAGAACCTTGCCGGGAAGATCAGGGTACGGGAATTATATATCCCTGTTCAGGAAGAAGTATGGATGCCCGTGAGCCACCAGTTTGACATTAATCTTCAATTCCTTGGTTTAAGAGCAGATGTAGGATATTCAAGCTCGGTTAAATATCTTGATGTCAAGCCAAACGATAAACTTCAGAAACCACATGATATTGCGACAGGATTTGCGGGAAGTTATGTTCCCGGGGATACTGTAAAGGCAAAAGCTAATCGTGAAATTGAAAGACTTCTGCAGAAAGAAGAACTGACAAACCGCGATATGGTAAAGCTTTCACGGCTTATGGAAAAGGAATCTAAAAAAAGCCAGAGCGACTCTGCATCTAAATCCCTTGAAATAAAAGATAATACGTTTAAGATCATACAGGAAGGAGCTGCAAAAAAGGATAGTGCTTACTGGGCAGAAATAAGACCTATCCCTCTTTCAGATGTTGAACTCCGTACCCTGGAAATAAGTGACAGCATCAGAGCTGATATGGCCGGGATCAGGGAGACAGCCACAGATACTGTTGCCACAGGTGAAAAGAAAAGATCCGGCTCCTTCAAAAGAACGCTTAATAATATTTTGAGTGGTCATACCTGGTCAGATACTACAGGATTCAGTTTTACCAACGGCGGTTTGATTGACCTTAATAATCTAAGCTTCAATACTGTGGATGGCTTCGTTTATGGTGTCGATTTCAGAATAAATAAAAGATTTAAAGATAATAGAAGTCTGGGGCTCTATCCTGATATCCGCTATGCCTTCAGCAGGGAGAAAATCATGTGGAGATTAAATGCTAATTATAGTATCGGAGGGATGAAGCCAAACCAGATTTTCATACGTACCGGCATGACAAGCAAGGATATAGGCGCAGGAGGAGGGGTAAATCCGCTGATTAACAGTGTTTCGTCCCTTCTGATGAGAAAGAATTTCATGAAACTATATGAAAGCCGGTTCCTGACACTGGGATATGAAACCGAAATTGTTAACGGACTTCACCTTGAGGTTACATCGGGATATGAAAACAGAAAAGTTCTTGAAAATAATACATCATTTTCACTGTTCAGAACATCACGGGAATACAGTGACAATATCCCGGATAATGAATATCTCGCCCCGGGTTCGAATCTGATTAATTTTCTGAATGACCAGAAACACTTTGAATTTGTAACAAATGTTACATTTACCCCATACCAAAAATACAGGTTAAATAACGGGATTAGGATCCCTCAGGGATCAGACTGGCCAGTTTTCAGACTG
This sequence comes from Bacteroidia bacterium, assembly GCA_041480535.1. Classification (GTDB taxonomy): domain Bacteria; phylum Bacteroidota; class Bacteroidia; order Bacteroidales; family VadinHA17; genus LD21. The sequence continues at coordinate 45 of JBGPAF010000401.1, read as the reverse complement.
ACATGGAAGCATGGGATGAACAAGGCTCCTCTAACAGAGGATTAC
>JBGPAF010000400.1:0-2773 GCA_041480535.1 Bacteroidia bacterium | reverse complement strand
CAAACAGTTCAACTGTAACAAACTTCAGGAAATATTTGCACCATATTTGGATAAAATTGACAGGGTAATAGTCTCTACGGTAAGAAATACACCGGAGTATATCATTGATATGGCCACCCTTGGCATACCATATGTCCATGTTCTGTCGAACAAGACAAAACTTCCATTTAATAATGAATATGAAACACCTGAAACGCTTGGTCCTGACAGGATTGCCGCTGTTGCAGGTGCATTTCATATGTACCCCGGAAGAAATGTTCTTATAATTGATGCCGGTAGCGCTGTAACTTATGATTATCTGTCAGGGAAAACTTATAAAGGGGGAAACATCTCTCCCGGGTTAAGTATGAGGTTCAAAGCCCTGCACAGATTTACAGGTAAGCTGCCCCTTGGTTCAACTCTTGAAAAGTATTCTTCACCCGGCAGAAACACCCTTGAAGCAATTGCGGCAGGAGTTACCGACGGACTGATAAGTGAAATAAATGAATATATCCGCATGTTTGAAGAAAAGAACATTGATTCTATGGTTGTCTTTACCGGAGGTGATAGCGGATATTTAAAGGACAGGCTCAGTTATAAGATCAATTATCAGCCCGACCTGGTGCTTGCGGGCCTTAATTATATTCTGGAATATAATGCGAAACAAACTTAATGCCATTACAGCTCTCATTGTTATAGCCTTAAGTGTTATTTCGTGTGAGAAGAAAATCGGAACAATTCAGAAAATTGACATTCTTACCCTGCCGTCGCTGACTGCAAAAGATTTTAAAACCACTTATACCGACTCAGGAAAAGTCCAGCTCATATTATCTGCCCCTATAATGGAAACCTATGAAAAAACAGAGACTCCGTACTCTGAATTCAAATCGGGCATCAATGTGTTTTTTCACGACGGACATGAAGAACCGGTTGCTTCGGTTAGAGCAAATTATGCAAAATTCACCGAAAATAAAAACCTCTGGGAACTTCATGACAGAGTTGTGGCAGTAAACGAAGCAGGCGATAAGCTTGAAACAGAATTATTGTTCTGGGATCAGAAGAAAGACGTTATATACACAGACAGATTTGTAAAGATAACCACCGAAGATCAGATAATTCAGGGATATGGCCTCGAATCGGATCCAAGGCTTTCCAAGCGCCGGATCAAAAATATGAGTGCCATAATCTATATAAATGACGAGCAGTGAACCCCGCTATGCCATCTAATTAATCTTCCCCGCAATATTTATTAGGTACAACCACCGAAAAAAGAATTATTTTTGAAACATGTATGCGATCCTGCTTATAATTTTAACAATGATCTTCTGTGCCTTTTTTTCAGGGATGGAGATCGCCTTTGTTACATCGAATAAGCTCAGGATTGAACTTGACAGGAAACAGGGTGTATTCGGCTCACAATTAATTCAGATATTCACTAATAATCCGGGGCAGTATATTGCGACAATGCTTATTGGCAATAATGTGGCTCTTGTCATTTATGGTCTTTTCTTTTCAAGGCTCCTGGGGCCTGTGCTTACACCCCTGATCGGTTCCGACCTTGTTGTACTGATTCTTAATACAATAATAAGCACAGGTTTAATACTACTGATGGCTGAGTTCCTGCCTAAAACTGTTTTCATTATCTCACCTAATTTCTTCCTTAAACTGCTCAGCGTGCCAGCAATGTTTTTCTACTGCCTTTTTTATCCTGTCAGCAAGTTGACTCTTGCAGCATCCAATCTGTTTATAAGAGTATTTTTCGGAATTAAGGGTGACAAAAAGGCTCAGGAAAACCTGGTTTTCAGCAAAGTTGATCTCAATCATTTTGTAAATTTGAGCAAACAGGGTGCTGAAAAATCCCAGCCAAATCATCAAAATATAAGGATCTTTCAGAATGCCCTCGATTTCTCTACCGTGAAACTAAGGGAGTGTATGGTACCCAGGACCGAAATCGATGCAATAGAATGTAAAAGCCGTGTGGCTGAACTTAAAGATAGATTTATTGAAACCGGTCACTCAAGGATACTGGTATATCAAAGTTCTATCGACAATATAATAGGTTACTTCGAACTGAAGGATATCTTTAAGGATCCCCCAGATATTTTGTCGTGTGTAAGAAAACTTGCGATTGTTCCTGAAACCATGGCTGCCAATAAGCTTCTAAAGCATTTCTTCAATGAAAAGAAAAATGTAGCCCTGGTGGTTGACGAATTTGGCGGTACTTCAGGGATGGTTACAATTGAAGATATTCTGGAAGAGATTGTCGGGGACATTGAGGATGAACATGACGTCAATGAATTCACTGAAAAAACAATCAGCCCAAAAGAGTATGTTTTCTCAGGACGTCTGGAGATTGATTACCTGAATGAAAAATATCATCTGTATCTTCCTGAAGAAGATGATTATGAAACACTTGCCGGAATGATATTGTATTATCACGGAAGCATTCCCGGGAATAATGATATTATCCGGATCAAAAACTTCGTTTTCAGAGTACTGCGGGTTACAGCAACCAGACTGGAACTGGTAAATCTTAAGATAGAATAGAATGCTGTAAGGGTGTTGCATGCAACACCCTTACAACCTGTTTCTAATACGATATCGTCACCACCCAGGCTCCTGGCTGATTAATAGTTAGTCTCAGTTCACAGGTAACCATTGCAGTCATCCAGGCATTAGGAGCACTGAATTTTACAATACCTTTAAAAGGAAATTTAACTTCTTCGTACCCTGTAAAAGAGGTGTTTATGTTTTCCATCCCAGAGCTTCCCTGCAGTAAAAGGTTGTTGACATT
>JBGPAF010000399.1:0-2775 GCA_041480535.1 Bacteroidia bacterium | reverse complement strand
TATAGCTGCAATCTGGATAATGACAATTGCTTTATTTATCACGTTATATTTAAATGTCCTGAAACATTTTATTGTCTTACTGGAATCCCTGAAGCTTCCCATCTGGAGAAAATTCGGAAGAGAACTGCTGCAGGTTTAAAGTTGAATCACCTCATCCTCCGTCCCTTTCTCCCAGGGACGAAAGGGAACAAAGAAAGGTCTTATGAGTAAGGTACATCCAAAGAAAAATCTGGGGCAACACTTTCTGAAAGATAAATCAATTGCTCAGAAGATTTCTGCCACCCTTACCGGTGAAGGCTACAACAGTGTTCTGGAAATCGGTCCGGGAATGGGAATACTTACTGATTTTATTATTAAAAGGGGATTCGCTGATTTCAGGGTTATTGAAATTGATAATGAATCGGTTCATTACCTTAAAGCGAATTTCCCTGAACTTAAGGACATAATAACTGGTGACTTCCTGACATTTGATATTGATGAATATTTTGCTGACAAACTCGCTGTAATCGGTAATTTCCCTTATAATATCTCAAGTCAGATATTATTTAAAATACTGAATCATCGTGATAGAGTTTTAGAAGTATGCGGGATGCTACAGAAAGAGGTTGCTGAGAGAATATGCGCCAAGCCAGGTTCAAAGACTTATGGAATTCTGAGTGTTTTTATTCAGGCATTTTATTCAACAGAATATCTGTTTACAGTTTCAAATATGGTATTTTCGCCTCCTCCTAAAGTCAGGTCAGGAGTGATCAGACTGAAAAGAAATGAAATAACAAACCTTGGATGCGATGAAGGACTTTTTTTCAGGGTGGTTAAAGCTTGTTTTAACCAGAGGCGTAAGACATTGAGAAATTCTGTAAAAGCAGCGTTTGATCTCAGGGCCACCGATTATCATGAGTTCCATCTTCGGCCTGAACAGCTGTCAGTAAGCCAGTTTGTGGAGCTGACAAACTGGATAGGGAAGAACGTGAAATCATCAGAATGAGAATCCCATTGCATCCACGGGATTCATTTTGGCAGCAGCATTAGCTGGCGCATAACCAGCAACTATTCCGATAATACCTGATATAATAATTGCCAGTATTACGTTGCCAAAAGTAAGGTACATGTTGAGTTCCCAAAAATAGTTTATTACCAATGTTCCGATAAAGATCAAAAGCAGTCCGAGCAATCCTCCGGTTATTGACAGAAGGACCGATTCGGTAAGGAATTGCTGGAGGATAAAGAACTTCTTGGCTCCCAGGGCTTTCTGAATTCCAATTTGATTTGTTCGTTCCCTCACAGAAACAAACATGATATTTGCTATTCCGAAGCCGCCGACAAGTATCGCAAATCCTCCTATAATCCATCCCCCGATATTAATTCCTGCAAAAACACCTTTAAAACTCTGTGAAATAAGGCTGGCCCTGTTAACAGAAAAATTGTTTATCTCCTTCGGCCGCAGTCTTCTGGCTGCTCTCAGGATCATTGTTGTTTCATCGCTTAGTTCTTCAACTGATACTCCTTTTTTTGCCTTGATCATAAGGGTAGCATCCATGAAATTGTTCCTGAGATTTATGAAGGTTTTCCCATAATTAAGAGGAACAAGTGTAACCTCATCCATACCGTTGTCGGTAATTCCTCCTTTACCTTCCTTTTTAAATATCCCGATAACATTGGTTCTCTTTCCTCCAATGATTATCTGTTTTCCAACCGGATCTGCTTTGTCAAATAATCTCTCCGCCAATTCATATCCGATAAGAGCAACGTTTTTCCCGGCCGAGGATTCTCCAGGAGAAAAATAGCGGCCCTTATCAATTTCAAACGCCCTTAAATTTTCAAAATCATTAGTTACTGCTGAAACATAAACATCATTTGCCAGATTCTTTTTATATTTTATCTGCTCTGGTTGTGAGATCATTAAGCAGGCATATTCTGTTTTTGAAGATTTATTAAGTACAGCTTTATAATCATCCATTGAGACTGCAGGCCATTTCATCATATCCCACCATTTAAGATCGGTATTTAACCCCCAGGGCCATTTATGAACATAAATAACATTTTCTCCCAGTGATGAGATAGTGTCATGAATGGCTTTTTCCATCCAGTCGAGTACCGTGAAAACAGATATTATGCAGAATATACCTATCGTTATTCCAAAGAGAGACAGAAAGGTTCGTAACTTATTAACTACAACAGAGTTAATAGCGAACAGAAATCCCTCTTTAAACAACCTGAAAAACATCTTTGAATAATTTTCAATATTTTACCAGAAGGTCAAAGGTAAGAAAATCATTTGGATTTTACGGAGCAGGGTTCAGGCCGTTAATATTCCCAATTATTTTGTATTGAGGTTAATAAAAAAATATCTATTTTTAACCGCCTGAATCTGCAGGGTCGGACGCATCATAAAAATCAGATTATGAGTGATAAAAGAATCAAAAGTGCACTGATCTCGGTTTATTATAAAGATGAACTGGAGGGAATAGTCCGCACTCTTAATGAATTGAAAGTTAAGATTTATTCGACTGGAGGTACGTATAATTTTATAAAAGAGCTGGGTGTTCCGGCTGAAACTGTTGAGAACCTGACAACTTATCCTTCAATACTTGGAGGAAGGGTTAAAACGCTTCATCCTTCCGTTTTCGGAGGTATTCTGGCAAGGAGGGGAAACCCTGAAGATGGATGCGGACGACATCTTCGATCCCATCGCGGGAATCATCATCGACAATAAGCACTTCATAAGTTCCCCGGAGCGCCCGGGCAATGCGCTCTACCAGCAGCGGGATATCGTCT
>JBGPAF010000398.1:0-2780 GCA_041480535.1 Bacteroidia bacterium | reverse complement strand
ATTACTGATAACCTGAACTACAATCCTGAACTTAAACCATATGAGTCGGATGGAGTCTCAAGCGGAACGCCGGATGACAGGTGGGTCTTCACAAACAGGTCATCTTGGATGAACTACAGTTCCCTGGCTGCAATTGCAGGAGCTAGCCGCGCTCTGAGAGGATATAATGATACTCTGGCAGATGAATGCCTTGCAACTGCAAAGAAAATCTGGACCGATGAACATAATCAGCCTGCTGAAGCTAACCGTCAGGGATTCGGATTTGCAGGTGCCGGCGAGATGGAGTCGGCATTGCAGTTGTACATCTGCACCAAAGAAATTCAATATGCCGAACGCTTTAAAGAGCTGCTGTGGCCTGCCATGGAGAAAGGATTTTTAATGAATATGAGACTTGCTGCCCGGGCTGTTCCGTATATGGATAAGGCTTATGAGGAAAAGCTTCAGCCATATGTGGTAAGATACAAAACTGCAAATGATGACCTTTTTAAGCAAAATCCGTTCGGGGTGTCAATAACCACCGGAGGATGGGGAGGAAATGAAAGCATAATAAGTTGGGCCTTAATAAATTATCTTTTGCATAAATCTTTCCCGGAAATAATAGGATCTGAATATACCTGCCGGGGACTGAATTATATCCTTGGCTGCCATCCATCTTCAGATATTTCATTTGTTTCAGGAGTAGGTACACGGTCACAGGAAAATACATACGGGAATAACCGTGCCGATTTTTCCTTTATTGCAGGAGGAGTTGTACCGGGTATTCTCATACTGAAACCAGACTTCCCTGAACATATGGAAAAATGGCCTTTCGTATGGGGAGAAAATGAATATGTGATAGATATCTGCGCAGAATATATTCTACTTGTAAATGCAGTCCTTGATCTGAAAAAGGGAGAAAAATAATCAGTTAAGAAATTGATACCTTTTAGTTATGATACGCAACAGATTTCTATAAAAAAATTCTCACAACCACAAGCACCAGAACTGTCGGCAAAGACGTTTACGGGAGCAGCGCAACTTATTCTCTTTCAGACAATGGTCTTGTTCTGACTGTACAGACTACAGACATAAACCCGCTTGGGCCTTCGGTGAAACAGATCTTCAATAAGAAACAGTAATTTATTACGCACACACTGTTTTCAGGATGATTGGTTATAATCAATTTTCCCTTACATTTGGATAGTTCATTAAGGGGATTTAGCTCAGTTGGTCAGAGTATGTGACTCGCAGTCACAAGACAAGGGTTCGACTCCCTTAATCTCCACCATTAATGCAAGCCTTCTGAAATAAGCTCTGAAGGTTTATTTGTTTATCTTTGTTTTATTCGGGACGTTAGCTCAGTTGGTTCAGAGCGCTTGCTTCACAGGTAAGAAGTCACCGGTTCGAATCCAGTACGTCCCACATTAAAAAAGAATAAAAAGTACTTTCTTCAGTTCAAAATCTGTAACCAATGCTGATGTACCCCTTTACGGCACTGAAATATCTGTCACTGTTACTAAATCCATCAATATCCCGATCCTCAAAGGTCCGATTATCGACATATATCCGACTCCGAGACCAAACCCGGCAAGAAGAGAGATTTTTTCGTTTTCAAATACTTCCCTTGCAGCAAGAAAGTCAGTCATTATAGTTAAATGGACATCTTTAAAAACCTCAATATCAAGATCGGCTCCGGCTCCTGCAAATTTATTTACGGCAATTTCATTTGAATGGAAGCCAGATTTAAATGCTTGTTGTTTAACTATGTATGTTAAGGATTATCGGACCGCATTCTTCCCTTTCTGTCCGGCAGTGAAAAATATCATAATAAGTTAAGCAACCTTTGAAGATGATTGATCATCTTATTGATAAAGGTCATAAACATTAGCATACAAACAATTAATCCTCCGGGCAGGTATTGTAATCTTTCTTATCTTGGAATGTTTAAAAACTAAGTTATGAAATCATCATTATTGTTCACACGAGTGCTCCTGATGATCGTTTTCATGCTTTTATATGCCTGTGATAAGATAACTGTCATAGAATCCAGGCCTCCTTTACCTGTACATCAGAGAGATGGGAAGTCCCGTACACCAGTTGCCCTTGGTAGTATAAGAGCCTACTTCGGGGAATATTACAGAGTGTTTACGCAGCATATCGAAAAGGTTGCTCCTATTGACAGCTTTTCAAATTACTTCTTTTACGGGTCCTGTAATGGAAGTGACATAAACCAGATTAATTTAATCAGATGTGATTCGGTTTTTGTTCTTGCCATGTATATCATGGGATATTCATTGGATTCATTACCCGCCACACTTCCTGTGCCTTCTGAGTTTGGCAAATATACTGAAATACAGTTCTATCCATTTCAGAGTTGGAACTGGGGTTCACCCGGGCACTATTCCATGGGCGACTTTTATGGAAAAAGTGTATTTATTACTGACAAAACTGACGATATTCTTACAGGCACTTTCGAAGGAATTCTTACATCATCCACAGGAGACATATTACCTGTAACAGATGGAGAATTCAAAATAAAAATCTTTAGAAAATACATGCCCTGTGGCCGCTAAAACCTGCCACGTTTCTTGCCCGATATTGCAGTGATTTGTACGTATCTGATCCAAACAAAAAGCGATTATTCTCTAAAAGCTGAGATCATAGGCTTGTGTTGACACTTATCTATAATATTTCCGGACATGAAAAAAATACAGGATATTACAAATAATAATTACAGGTAAATAATAGTTTTCCCTTAACAAAAATATTAGTATGCGTTTCCGGTCATTATCAAATATTTT
>JBGPAF010000397.1:0-2786 GCA_041480535.1 Bacteroidia bacterium | reverse complement strand
TCAATTCACCCGTTTTCAGACCCTGAGACTCAGCCATCAGCTTTACATCACCACTGCCTGAAGGACGGATAATTGCAAGTGCCTTACCTTTGTATGTGTTTATAAGTGGTCTGTTTACGCTTGCCAGGTCTTTTGGATTTGCATTACCTGAAGCAGCAAGCTCACCATTACCGGATAAGGTTAGCCTGATTTTTAGAGAATCCTGAGGGACCAATTGTCCATTGGCATCAACAACTTCTATTTTTACAAAAGAAAGGTCATTACGATCGTCTTTAATTTTATTACGGTCAGGAACCAGTCTGATTGCGACAGGTTCACCTGCAGTTTTCAGCACTTTGCTTGCTAATTCCTTTCCGTTATTCGAAGCTATGGCTTTAAGTTCACCGGGCTGGTATGAAACTTCAAAAACTGCAATATATTTATCCTCAACTTTTAAATCTTTCTCACCAACAATTCTTCCGTTCAGTTCAAGTTTTACATGAGCAGCCTTCGTGAAAACCCTTACCTGAAGCGGCTTGCCTTCACTCCCTTTCCATGTCCATAACGGCCATTCACCGGGCCAGCCCCACATACTTATGTTTTCAGCATATCCTGCAGGTATTGGAGAATGAACGTTGATCTCAAGCTTACTGTTATCCCACAGAACATCACGGTATAGCATCTGAGGTTTCTTATCTCCTAACATGTCTATATCGCCACATCCGGAAATAAAATAGGGCCAGGTAGTTGGTTGCTTTGACATAAGATCGAAAATATTTATACCCTTTGGCAATTCAAATCCTTCAGGCATCTTCATAATCCTTTTCTGAGATTCGGGAACAATGGTTGAACTTCCGAGGGACACCTCGCCGATATAATCCATAGCTGTCCAGACAAAATCGCCGATAACATAGGATGATTTCACTACAGGTTTCCAGGTATCATATGCATCTGTCGGGAATGATTCCGTACCGACCATGATACGTTCAGGATACAGCTTATGATCAGATTCATATTTGTTCCAGGTGTAGTTATAGCCCCCGACATCCAGAATTCCAAAAGCAGTATTTGTATTTTTCCATCCGCCGGAAGTTAAAAATTCTGAGACTGCTTCCGTAATGAAGCGGGTATTATCAAGAGCTTTTACCCTGTCAGCCAGCTGATTCCCTATACGCACGCCAGAGGAGTCGCTGCTTTCTGGAATTTCATTGCCTATGCTCCACATTATAATAGCGGGGTGATTTCTGTCACGCATAATCATATCGGTAAGGTCCTTATTCCACCATTCCCTGAAAAACCTTGAATAATCCAGCGGATTTTTATATGATTCCCACATATCCGTGAATTCATCCATCACAAGAATGCCAAGTTTGTCGCACGCATTCAGAAAAGTCTCAGAGGGTGGATTATGAGAGCATCGGATAGCATTGTAACCATTATCCTTCATAAGCTCTACCCTTCGCACTTCTGCCCTGTCGTAAGCTGCCGATCCCAGGAAACCATTATCGTGATGCATACAACCACCTTTGAGGTCAACAGATTTCCCGTTTAACAGAAAACCTTTTTCAGCTGAAAATTCAATTGATCTGATACCGAATAGCTGATTGTATTTATCAGTGACTTTTTTGTTAACTTCTATAATAATCTCAGCATCATACATATTCGGTGATTCTAATGACCAAAGCTGAGGATTTTTAACTTCAATCTGTTTTTTTACTGTATTACCAGACTTGCCGGAAAGAACAATGTTATCCTTTACAGAACCTGTATTTTTTCCATCTTTATCTTTCAGATTAATCGAAAGTTGTGCCGTTACTTCTTTTCCTGTCTCATTCTGAGCAGTAACAGCAATATCAACAACTGCTGTGTTTTGTCTGATATCAGGAGTTGTAATCTTTACTCCCCATGCTGCAATATGTATTGGTTGTGTAAACGTAAGATGAACATTCCTGTAAATTCCCGAGCCGCTGTACCATCGCGAATTTCTTCCGGTATTATCTACTTTTACAGCAATGACATTTGGTTTTCCGGCCTCGTTTAATAATGAAGTAATATCGAACAAGAATGGAGTATAGCCATTTTTATGAATGCCGGCCTTTTTGCCATTTACCCAAACTTCTGTTTCCATATAAACACCATCGAAATAGATTGTCGACGTTTTACCCTCATCGGCTTTATCAAGTGTAAATGTTTTGCGGTACCAGCCTGTGCCTCCGATTACATGTCCTGTTGAATTTCCATTGCCTGGAGATTTTTTGGAAAATGGTCCGATCTGACTGGGACTGTCATCACCTGGCAAATCCATGATACTGTAATCATGGGGAAGGTCAACAGAAATCCATTTTGAATCATCATATCCCGGCTGTTCAGCTCCCTGGATAGAGTCCCGGATAAACTTCCAGCCAGAATTGAATAACCGGTCACGCTCAGGTGTTTTCTCAGACTTCTTTCCTGAATAGCCTGAAATTAAAAGACTTATTGAAACAAAAAGTCCGATTAATAAAAAAATGGTTTTGCTTTTCATAATGTGACCGATTTTATATAGCCGATTAATTTACTTATTTTCCTTAACACGTTCACCTTTTGCCGGGAAACTACCCATTACAGAAGTATCTATGGCTCCGCTAACATGATCGTCATCCTTCTTCTCCATAGTAAGATTTACATCGTTCCCATGTGTACTGGTAAAATAAAGCTTTACAGAAGTTTCCTTTTCCTCAATTTTGGAAAAATTCACTGCATCTTCTTCTCCGATTTTGATTGTTCCAGCCAGTTTACCCTCTTTTCGTTCCAGTGTAACGCTCATA
>JBGPAF010000396.1:0-2800 GCA_041480535.1 Bacteroidia bacterium | reverse complement strand
GTCTTGGAGGAGGCTCGTCCGATGCAGCTTGCATGCTCAGGACATTAGACAGGATGTTCAGGCTGTCACTTAGCATTGATGAATTGAAATCAGTTGCATCAGGTCTGGGAAGTGACTGCCCTTTTTTCATCGACTGCCAGCCGGCTTTTGCATCAGGAAGGGGTGAAATCCTTGAGCCGGTGAGAAGTGTTATAAGTGGATTTTACGTCGTGCTGCTAAATCCCGGTATTTCAATAAGAACAAAGGAAGCTTATGATAACTGCGTACCTGCACCACCTGGTTCATCACTTGCTGAATTGATCAGCAAACCGGTTACAGAATGGAAAGAGCTTATATTTAACGATTTTGAAAAGACTATTTTTAAAAGGTACCCGCAGATTAAAATGATAAAACAGGCTCTGTACGACTCAGGTGCGGTTTACAGTTCTATGTCAGGCAGCGGTTCGACTGTTTACGGGATCTTTGATGAAAAACCTGCCATCCCAGGTAAACTTAAAAAATTAGTTATCTATAATGGTGAACTGTAATTTCATTTCATTTCAAGAAGCATAGTACCTTTCGAAACCTTATCCCCTTTATTTACAAAGATATTTTTAACAGTGCCATCGGTATTGCATATAAGTTTATTTTGCATTTTCATGGCATCAAGTATCATAAGATCATCACCTTTTTTTACAGCCTGCCCCTTTTTCACAAGAATATCCAGGACTGTTCCGGGAATAAAGCTCAGGATCATTTTTGGATCGGCAGGTTTGTAGGGTTTCCTGTTCAAAAATTTGGAACTCAGTCTCGTTTTGTACAAGCTTGAGTTTATATTTAAAATGCCTGTATTTTCATTTTTTTTCATAGCTGTCTTATCTGCTGGCTGAGATACTGATCATAACGGAGGAAGCCCATGTTTTTTATCCAGGACCTTAACTACCTTGTTTTTTGATGCTTCAATTGCATGCAGGAGGAACCGCCGTGTCTCTTTCGGCTCAATGACGGCATCAACATATCCCCTCGCGGCAGCAACATAAGGATTTGCAAACTTGGCTTTATACTCTTCTACTTTTTGTTTCCTCATGACTTCAGGATCATCAGATGACATTATCTCTTTCCTGAAAATAATATTTGCTGCTCCTTCCGGACCCATAACTGCAATTTCTGCTGAAGGCCATGCAAATACAAAATCGGCCCTGAGGTGCCGCGAACTCATAGCTATATATCCGCCTCCGTAAGCTTTCCTGAGTATTACCGTGATTTTTGGAACAGTAGCTTCACTGTAAGCATATAGTACCTTCGCTCCGTGTCGGATGACCCCTGCATGCTCCTGATCGACACCCGGAAGATAGCCCGGGAGATCAACAAGAGTTATTATGGGAATATTAAAGGCATCGCAGTAACGGATGAATCTTGCCGCTTTGTCTGATGAGTCAACATCCAGAACCCCTGCCATTTCCAAAGGCTGGTTCGCAACAAATCCTGTTGTTCTGCCACCCATTCTGCCAAAGCCTATAACTATATTTTTGGCATACAATTCCATTATCTCAAAGAAATCGGATTTATCGACTACTGACCTTATCACATCCTTTACATCGTAAGGCAGTGTAGGATCATCAGGTACAATCTTCTCCGGATTATAGCTATTATCCGGCTCTCCCGGTTCAACAGTTCTTGCCTTCCTGCTGTTATTCCTTGGAATAAAGGTTATGAGTCTTTTAATCTGTTCAAAGCACTCGTCTTCGCTCTTAGCGAAGAAATGAGCATTTCCGGTGATTTCACTATGCACTCTGGCTCCCCCAAGGTCCTCCATCGAAATCTCTTCACCAAGAACTGTCCTGATTACCTCCGGTCCGGTAATGAACATTTTCGAAATATTTTCGACTACAAAGACAAAATCGGTAAGTGCAGGGGAATAGACAGCACCTCCGGCGCAGGGGCCCAGTATTACAGAAATCTGAGGAATTATGCCGCTTGAAATAGTGTTCCTGAAAAATATTTCCCCATAGCCCGCCAGTGAGTTAACACCCTCCTGAATTCTTGCACCGCCTGAATCATTGATACCTATGAGTGGCATTCTCATTTTAAGTGCGTAGTCCATTATTTTAGTGATCTTTCTAGAATGCATCTGTCCGAGCGATCCTCCGGCAACTGTAAAGTCCTGTGCAAAAATTGCCACAGAAGCACCATATATTGCTCCGGAACCTATTATCACCCCGTCACTTGGCAGTGACTTTTTATCCATATCAAAGTCACGGGCGTCATGCTCTACAAACAGGTCATATTCAACAAAGGAATCCTTATCAAGAAGAGCCATGATCCTTTCGCGGGCAGTTCGCTTTCCCATTGCTTTTTGTTTCTCGATTGCCTGTTCTCCGCCGCCAAGAAGAATTTTTTGACGCTTTTCCTGTAGTTCCCGTATTTTTTTATTCACAGCCATAAAAGTTCTTTAATTTCAGGTGATCCGGTACAAAAAAATCAATATCAAGGTGCAATTTAAGATTTTCAGCAGTAGATTATACTTATTTAGGGGCAAGTTTGTATAAAACAAATGCTACTATAGCATACAAAATATTAGGTATCCACATTGCAAGCATGGGACCCAGGTTGCCTTTAAGTGAGAACTGTGAAGCAAATTGCATAAAAAGAATATAAGAAAAACTGAGGCCCAGACCGATCCCGATATTCATTCCAATACCACCACTCACCTTGCGGGCTGAAAGGGATACTCCTATAAGTGTAAGTATAAAGACAGCAAAGGGATTTGCAATTCGACGGTGTTTTTCAATCAGGAATAAATTGAGCTCATCCGAACCCT
>JBGPAF010000395.1:0-2805 GCA_041480535.1 Bacteroidia bacterium | reverse complement strand
TGTGGCCTTTAAGTGCCACTGAGACAAATGGATCTTTTTAAAGCTCCTCTTTCTTATAAGTTCAGGGTGACAAAGCTCAACTTCCTTCTTGCTGAGCAGTGATTCGGCAATTTCAAATATCCGGAGTCCCGTATTTTCAGGTGCAGCAACAAAATATGTATTTCTGGCAAAATCTGGTTTCTGTTTGATTTTCAGGTGGTTTTCAGCCAAAATATTTTCACAGATCTTGGTTTCCATCTGATCATGGAATTTTATAAAGATATTTTCAGTGTACAGGACAAGCGTTTTGCTTTCTGCATCAATAAGGACTCTGCCCGCAAACCTTAATTCAGGTTCTTTCTTCAAGGCGGTCTTTGCTTTATTCCTCACTGTAAGTTTGTCTTTTACAGAATCTTTGGCTTGAAACACCGAAATATCTGCCTCCGGAAATTCTTCCACCAGTTCGAAATCCTTCAGCGCCTTTTTCCCTTTCTCTGAAATAACAGCATTTTTAAGATTCCTTGAATTCCTCGTCCGAACCGCAACCATATCTTTACTTTCATGCAGGATGTACTTTTTACCATTTTTGCCGCCCAGTGTGTAAGTGTACATAGATTGTTGATTTTAAATTAGTTGCAACGAAAAATCAAACATATCACAGATAATTTTCATACATAATTAACGCAAAAGCTCATTACATTTGTTTATAAGAATTATCAGATCTTCCTGTTTTCTGACATCCAGCTTGTTTTGTTTAATAAACTGCTCTAATTCTTCCGACTTTTGCGGAAAGATTTTAAGGAATTGCTTTTGACTGGTTATTATAGATTCTGAGCTATCCATTATGATCCGGAATTGCGAAGCGTCTTTTACACGATATTCCTTTGGAAGCTCAAGCTTATACATACTCCCTGAGCCGACCAGTATTGATATGGAAGTTGTCGCGCTTGTCTCGGATGTTCCCCCGTATCCGGCCGGGCTTCCTGATTGCAGCAGATTGCATTTGTGCTTTTTAAACAAAGAAATATTGTCATTTATCAACACTTCATAAAAGACTTTTTCGTGAGGTACAAACTTCATTGATCCGAGATAAACAGTATCGATTGTTTCAAGATTGGTCATAGCCATCCTTGTGCCGCCTTTTTCAAAAATCATTTCCTCAGTGACCTTATTATAATTTATCACTGCATCTCCTGCTTTTCCGCTTTTCATTAGTACTGATCCTTTTACAAACTCAGGCAATACATAATGCCTGGAAACATTTTCTGAATTATCCTGGGCATTAATTGGCATATCATAAGTACAGGCCGCCAAAATCAGGGCAGCCATCAATATTGATTTAAATAAATATTTTCCTTTCATTTTATTATTTTTAAATAAATTAATATAAACATTAATGTTCACTCACTCTTTCAATTATTTCCATACACATTCTTCCGTTATGGTAAGGGCATATCCAGTAGCCTCCTTTGTCACCCCCTGGCTCACCTGATTCTGATACGTAACTGAACCAGCCGCCATTCTCCGAATCAATGAAATGCTGCTTTGTGTATTCCCAGCAGTTCAGGGACCTGTTCAGATAAGATTCATCGCCGGTAAGTTCAAATGCATTAAGATATCCGACAACTGTTTCCGCCTGTTCCCACCATGACCTCTGTGTTCTTACATGTCCCGTAGCATTATTCTTATCAGAGAGCATGCTGCCATCAGGCTGATAACCTTCCGAAGCAGCATTCGCAATTTTTATGCCAGTTTCCTTCACCCTGTCAATAAGTTTTTGATCACCAAGCAGGCTTGCAGCCTCATAGAGGAGCCAGGATGATTCAATATCGTGGCCATAGGAATCAACAGAGGAGGTGCTGTTCCAGTTTCTGTCCATAAAACATATCAGATGAGAGGTCTTTTTATCAATGATTTTATCGAGGAAAATCTCAACAATATTCCTGAGACGGTCACCGACGAGTTTGTCGCCCGATACCCTGTAAAGATTGGCGTAAGCTTCCATTACATGAAGACTGGTGTTCATTGTCTTCTCATCTTTGTCAGAGCTCTCCCCTATCATTCTTTCCCGTACACGCTGCCAGTCGTTACTGAAAATCTCATAATATCCGCCATATTCACAGTCAGCTGCATGCCTTTCAAAAAGCTCAAAGATCTTCATCGCCTCAGCCAGAGCTTGTTTATCACCAGTGGCCCGGTTATATTCAGCAAGAGCATAAATAAAGAAAGCATTTGTGTAGATCTGTTTCCTTGTATTTGAGGGTGTTCCGTCGGCTTTTAGGCTCATGTAAGCACCTCCATACTGACTGTCGATGAAATGGGCAAGTATATAGTCTTTTGCCCGTTTTGCCAGACGCAGATATGATGTGTCGCCCAAGACCCTGTAAGCAGAAGAATAAGTCCACAGGATCCTTGCATTCAGGATGCCACCCTTTTCAGCTTCCTGATCAACTTTATCATTTCCGTCTATCCGGCCATAAAATCCCCCATTTATATTATCAACCATCCTTGATGACCAGTAAGGAAGAATATTTTTTGTAAGGTTATCTGATACCTCTTTTTTAAGTTGTTCAAGTTGCTGCTTCTGTTCAGGAGTAATTCTACTTTGTTCCTGACAATTACTGGAACTTGTAAGGAGAAAAAACAGAGTTAAAAGCGAAATTCTTTTAGTCATAGGTTAATGTCTGTCAAAGAATAAAACAGTACTCAAAGTGAGCTAAAGTTTGGAGTGACTAAAGTTAAAAAATATTGATTCAATTTAAAATTTTAACTTTAGGCATTCTAGGCACTCCAAACTTCTAGCACTGTTTAGTCATAAATAATATT
>JBGPAF010000394.1:0-2834 GCA_041480535.1 Bacteroidia bacterium | reverse complement strand
CTAATGGTTCCGGCAATTAAAAACGCTGATAATATGGACCTTGCAAATCTGTCAAAGGCACTGAAATCGGCTGCGGATGATTGTAAAAAGGGAGGCATCAATCCCGAGCTTATTCAGAGTACCTCAGCGACATTTACAGTTTCAAACCTTGGGAACTACGGCGTCGAGATGTTCACTCCGGTGATAAATCTTCCGCAGAGTGCCATTCTTGGAGTATGTACAATCATATACAGACCTGCCGATCTTGGTAACAACATATTCGGATTTGTTCCATATATCGGATTATCGCTCACATATGATCACCGTTCTGTCGACGGTGGTCCGGCAACATTGTTCCTCAAAGAAATTAAGAACCAGATTGAGAAATTCAAATATTAATAATATATGCCTAAGAGCCAGAATATCAATCCAAAAGAAGTCCGCAAACCTCAGTTTCTTGAATTCGGCAAGATCCCTGTAAACCAGTATAACAGATCGATTAAGGAAGAAAAAAACAACTTCAGCACCGAAGATTTTGTAAGAATTTACCATGACATGGTTATTATCAGGGAGTTTGAAACAATGCTGAACATGATAAAAACCACCAATGAATACAAAGGAATTTCCTACAATCACCCGGGGCCGGCGCATCTGTCAATCGGACAGGAGGCTTCAGCTGTGGGAATGGCTTACAATCTCGATATAAATGATTTTATCTTCGGATCACATCGCAGTCACGGAGAAATTCTTGCAAAGGGGTTGTCGGCCGTTCATAAGCTTGATGAAGAGGTTCTCTATACAATAATGAAGACTTACTTTGGAGGTAAAGCTCTGAAAGTTGTCGAAAAAGGATTTGTCGGTTCTGTTAAGGAGCTGGCAAGGCATTTCCTGTTGTATGGAGCACTGGCTGAGATATTTGCACGGGAAAATGGATTCAACAAAGGTCTGGGCGGATCGATGCATGCATTTTTTACTCCCTTCGGAATATACCCGAATAATGCAATTGTAGGGGGCTCGGGAGATATCTCGGTAGGTGCCGCACTATATAAAAAGATTAACAGGAAACCAGGTATCGTGGTTTGTAACATAGGCGATGCATCAATGGGCTGCGGACCTGTCTGGGAAGGTATTACTTTTGCAACAATGGATCAGTACAACACCCTGTGGGATGGGGAGTATAAAGGAGGTTTACCCCTCATCTTCAACTTCATGAATAATTTATATGGCATGGGTGGTCAGACGATGGGAGAAACCATGGGTTACGGAATTCTTGCACGAATAGGTGCAGGTGTTAATCCCGAAATGATGAACGCGGAGAGAGTAGACGGGTATAATCCGCTTGCAGTTATTGATGCCTTCAAACGAAAAAAGGAGATCCTCAGTAAGAAGAAGGGGCCAGTGCTTCTTGATACTCTTACATATAGGATAAGCGGCCATTCACCCTCAGATGCATCTTCGTACAGGTCAAAAGAAGAAATAGAGGCCTGGCAGAAAGAAGATTCAATTATTTCTTATGGAGAGAAGCTGACACAATCGGGTATTGCAAGGCCTGATCTGCTTGAAGAGATCAGGAATGAAGCCGGGGAACTCCTTGCTCATATACTTAAACTCACGATCAACGATGAAATATCACCGAGACTAAATCTGGTCAATGACCCAGATGGGATCGGCCGGATGATGTTCTCGAACCAGTCTGTCGACAAAATGGAAGAAGGGAAACCTGATGTGCTTATTCCCCTGGAAGAGAATCCAAGGGTAAAATCGTTGAAAAATAAAGAGAGATTTTATAAAGACATAGACGGGAAAGCAGTTTCAAAGGCAAAACTTTTCCAGCTCCGTGACGGGATATTTGAAGCAATAATCGACCGTTTCTACAAGGACCCGACTCTCGCAGCCTGGGGTGAAGAAAACCGCGACTGGGGCGGGGCTTTTGCCGTTTACCGCGGGCTTACGGAAGCACTCCCCTATCACCGGCTCTTTAACTCACCTATTTCAGAGGGAGCAATCGTTGGAACGGCTATTGGTTACGGAATGTGCGGAGGACGGGTCATTGCAGAGATCATGTACTGTGATTTTCTCGGGCGGTCAGGTGATGAGGTATTTAACCAGCTGCCCAAATGGCAGGCAATGAGCGGCAACATAATAAAAATGCCTGTTGTTGTAAGAGTTTCGGTAGGGTCAAAGTATGGCGCACAGCATTCACAGGACTGGTCATCACTCGTTGCTCATATTCCCGGGCTGAAAGTGGTGTTCCCCGCAACACCATACGATGCCAAAGGACTTATGAACAGTGCATTGCAGGGAACTGACCCGGTGATTTTCTTTGAAAGCCAGAGAATTTACTATATTGGCGAGATGTTCCACACATCAGGCGTTCCTGAAGGTTATTATGAAATACCTCTCGGCGAACCAGACATAAAAAGATCCGGTGACGATCTTACAATCCTTACAATTGGAGCAACATTATACCCGGCAATGAAAGCAGCCGACACGCTTCTGAAAGATTATGGATTGAATGCTGAAATAATTGATGCACGGACTCTTGTCCCGTTTAATTATGAACCTGTAATTAAATCTGTTAAGAAAACAGGGCGAATAGTACTTGCCAGCGATGCCTCATCACGTGGATCATACCTTAAAGAACTGGCTCAGACAATCACTGAGCTTGCTTTCGATGACCTTGATGCTCCTCCGGTCGTTGTAGGATCAAGGAACTGGATCATTCCGGCACATGAAATGGAGAATTTCTTTTTCCCCCAGCCTGAATGGATCATTGATGCAATAAACGAAAGGATAATCCCCCTGAAAGGTCATGTAAATAAAACAGATTGGTCAGCAGATAAGTCTTTAAGGTT
>JBGPAF010000393.1:0-2836 GCA_041480535.1 Bacteroidia bacterium | reverse complement strand
CCTGCTGAGAAAAAAGGAATACCGGGATATAAGGTTCTTTATTATTATCAACAGAACTGACTTTATTAAAACTAGTTCCAAAAAATATCATTATGACAAATAAACAATATTTCATTGTTTCGGTTCTGTATTAATTGATCAGCACAGGAATAAATAACTATCCATGCTGATCTATTTCATTCAGATTTATAAAATTAGAGATAATATGAATTATTTCATAATTATTTTGATAAACCTGTTGTTATAAATGATCAAAGGGAATGCAGACCGACTAACTAATGTTGAGGAGTATACCAATCTTTCATATACTTAAATACCTATTAATAGAAGTTTTACAATGAGATAGTAATGGTGTTTTCCAACAGATTAAAATTTATTACATTTAGAAAAATCATAAATATTTGCAGGAATCGTGTTCCTGTTAGTCAAACTGGCCGATCTGTTAGTTTTAGCTATGATTATCAATCTAAGCATATATTTTTAAGGCTTAAATTGATAGTGATTTACTAAGTATACAAATCCAATGATTTTCCCCTGCTCGCACTTTCCATGCTAGCGAGCTTTCCAAAAAAACAGGGGCGTTGCATGCAACGCCCCTGCATTTTTTAAATACCCTATTTTACTAACCTAAATAACCCTTCAGCAATCTGCTTCTTGAGGTATGTCTTAGCCTTCTTATGGCTTTTTCTTTTATCTGGCGGACTCTTTCACGGGTAAGCCCGAACTTTTCACCTATCTCTTCAAGTGTCATTTCCTGGCATCCTATGCCAAAAAAGAATCTTATTATATCCCTTTCACGTTCAGTAAGAGTTGCAAGTGCCCTGTAGATTTCCCTCGAAAGAGATTCATCCATCAGAAGCTTATCTGCGACAGGTGAATCTGAGTTTGTAAGCACATCCAGCAGGCTGTTGTCTTCTCCTTCAATGAATGGGGCATCAACTGAAACATGACGTCCTGATACTTTCAATGTATCTGTCACCTTTTCTTTTGGCAATTCAAGCACGTCAGCCAATTCCTCCGGTGATGGGGTACGTTCATTTTCCTGTTCAAACCTCGAAAAAGCTTTATTTATCTTGTTCAATGAACCCACCTGGTTAAGCGGCAGCCTCACAATCCTCGATTGCTCAGCCAATGCCTGAAGTATCGACTGCCTGATCCACCATACTGCATAGGATATGAATTTGAAGCCTCTTGTCTCATCAAACTTTTCAGCAGCTTTGATCAGACCCAGATTACCTTCATTTATCAGGTCGGGAAGGCTTAATCCCTGATTCTGGTACTGTTTTGCCACGGAGACCACAAAACGCAGGTTGGCTTTTGTAAGCTTTTCAAGGGCAGCCCTGTCTCCTTTCTTAATCCTTTGTGCCAGTTCAACTTCTTCTTCTACCGATATCAACTCTTCTTTACCAATTTCCTGCAGATACTTGTCGAGCGATGCGCTCTCCCTGTTTGTTATGGATTTGGTAATCTTTAGCTGTCTCATTAATGCCTCCGAAAAAATTTCCGCAAAGATATTGCTTTATTAATTATAAACAAAATTTAATCGATAATGTTATAAACAGGGGATTAACCTTTAAAAATCCCCTGTATAGCAATTACTTATGTTCAACTAACTCTAATTTCTGAATGAGAAGCTGAATTGTGTACCGTTGGATTGAATTCCTTCAATCGATTTAAGATTGCTTTCATTATCTGTTGCCTGACGGACTTCTGACGCATTTTTGACTTTTTTCCCATTTATACTGAGAATAACATAACCTTTCTTAAGTCCCATATCTTTAAACTTACCATCATTAAGTTCCGTGACCTTTACACCATATTCGACATCGAATTTTCCCTTGTCAGTTGATCCCAGCGATTCCAGCCGTGCACCATATACAATTCCGCTTGCTCCACCCATTCCAGGTTTAACGACATTTGTATTACCTGCAATATTCTTCATTGTGATAGGTACTGTTACTTCCTTCCCGTTTCTTATATATGTAACATTTGCTCTGTCGCCTGGACGATGTTTGCCGACCTGTTCCTGCAATTCGGAAGGAGTAGCTACTGCAACACCGTCGAATTTGACAATGATGTCATCTTCCTTAAGTCCTGCTGCTTCAGCAGACCCATCTGCTATAACATTTGAAATACGGGCGCCTTTGACTTCATTGAGTTTCAATTTTTCTGCATCTTCCTGCGTGACCTCAGTTATGTTTACTCCGATTATTGCCCGTTGAACTTCCCCGTACTGTCTCAGGTCCTCCACTACTTTCTTTACAATCGTAACAGGTATTGCAAAAGAGTTTCCGGCATAAGCACCGCTTGGCGAAACTATTGCTGATGTAATTCCGACAAGCAGTCCTTTTGTATTGACCAGCGCACCTCCGCTGTTCCCCATATTCAGGGCAGCATCAGTCTGAATAAATGATTCAATCCTTAAGTCATTATCCAGAATCCCGAGACTCCTGCCTTTTGCACTTACAATACCTGCAGTTACGGTAGAGGTAAGGTTAAATGGGTTACCCACTGCCAGAACCCATTCTCCAAGCTTCAGCTGTTCGGAATCACCGTACTTGATAAAAGGAAGATCATTAGCTTTGATTTTCAGAAGAGCAATGTCAGTGCTGGGATCGCGACCGATAATCTCCGCAGTGAATGTCCTGTTATCATTTAGTTTAACCTCAACACTTTCAGCATCTTCGATAACATGATTATTCGTAATAATATAGTATGAATTATTTTTTTTCATGTATATTACTCCTGAGCCAACGCCGCTCTCTTTAAATTTTCTTTCCTTAGGCTTATTGTTGTTATCGAAAAAGAAATCAAAAGGGTCATAATACTTCTGAGT
>JBGPAF010000392.1:0-2855 GCA_041480535.1 Bacteroidia bacterium | reverse complement strand
TATAACGTTTAAAGAACAATTTCATTATTAAATTAGTTCGCGAAAAAACAAAAAAAATACCAAAGTCATCATTTTTATGACAAAAGTTATTAACAATTTATAACTTCTTTGCTACCGATGGCTGAAGGAGGTACTGATTCAGATTTTCAGGAAATAACTGCCGATTCCTTTACAACTTTTTTGTACCGTTCAGGATTTTTTTTTATTGCCGGCTCCACAATGGCTTCGGCAACGATTTCTGCAATATCAATTACTTTCGATTGTGTTGCCGGGGCCAGTGTCTTTTTGCAAAGAGGACATGCTGTAACCAGGTAATCAGGATTTTTCCTGGTTAGTTCAGCAGCAACGTCAGCTGCTATTTTGCGTTTCTTTTCCTGACTGAGCATTATATTTCCCAGACTTCCCCCGCAGCAGAGTGAATTCTCATCTTCATAATCTGTTGTTTCAAGATTTGCAACATGTCTGAGCACCTCTTTGGGCTCATCATAAACTCCTGAATTCCTGCCCAGTTCACATGGTGTATGATATGTTACGTTCTTATGAAGGAAATTCATCTTCACTGATCCGTCGTCAATAAGATTCTTGATAAACTGAGAATGATGAAGCACCTCAACATCAAGATAATAGCTCTCTTTGAACACTTTGTAGCATATAGGGCATGATGTAACAAGTGTGTGGGCACCTGATTTCCAGATTATTTGTGAATTATAGTTGATCAGCTCCCTTGCTTCCTTATCCTGTCCCGCAAGCATCAATGGACGTCCGCAGCACACTCCGCCCTTTTCATCAATGAATGACCAGTTTACCCCTGATGCGTTCAGGATCCTTGTCATTGCATTTTTAATTGAAGGCGTCAGATGTGTCATGCATCCGGCAAAGTAAAGTACATCAGCCTTTCCGGGATTGATCTCAGGAAGAAAATCGTAGGAGTTTCTGACATTCTGCTTTGGCACCGGCAAATTCTGTTTGTTCCGGAAATACCCTTTCCATGTATTCGTATATCTAATGTCAGAATCCCCTGCTCTTCTCTGGATCATCCTGATTGGAGAGAGCTCAATCCCCACTGGACAGATCTGATCGCATCTCCCGCACAAAAGACAGTTTTGAGCAATTTCAAAAGTTTCAGCATTATTCCGGATGGCTTTCATCAGATATGCTGACTGCATATTGTTTATTCCTGCAGAAAAACTCATCTGGCACTTATCAATGCACAAGCCGCATGATGAACATGAGTGAACCTCCACCTCTGAAAAAGTTCCGGCCTTATCTCCTGTTTTTATTCCTGAATTTCTCATGAATATCAGGAACAGCTCTGTCGGTATGTGAAGATATCTTGTAAGTGGAAGTAGTACAAAGAAAGTTCCCAGCGACAATGAATAGAGCCACCAGAAGGGATAGGCAGCCTCCTTTGCAGATAAGAAAGATGCCAGCCACGTTCCAAGTGTTCCGGTAAGAAAACTGCCTGTTCCGTAAGCACCGCTCGTGAGACTTTCGGCAATCAGACGGCTGGGGAAAATAAGCCATAGTGATGTGAGCGCAACCTTATCAAGTGTTTTCAGTCGCGTCGTCTTTTTCATCCCGACTGCTTTTGAAAAGAATCTTTTTATCACAGCCAGAAACAGTCCGGAAAGAATAAATGCAAGAACAAGATCCATCAGGAAAGAGTACCCTGCTTCAAAAACTGTTTTCCCATGGTCGGGATTAAAGAATTTAAAGAAAATAGCCTTGTATGGGGCATTAAGATGGCTTTCACCGAAAATATCCGCTTCAAGGGTTCCAAATAATATGAGCAAAAACCAGCCGAATGCAAGACTCATATGCATATATCCCAGCCGTAAATTCGTTTTAAGGATCTTCCTGTGGATCAGGCTTTCGAGAAAGATCTCCTTAAGGCTCTGACCGAATGCTGTACCGAAGAAGCCCCTCTGCAGTCTCAGCTTGTCGGGCCGGGAAAGTTCCCTGAACCATATAACACTCCTTGTTACTGCATAAATAAGTATGAAGTAAAGCCCAAGATTAAATGGTATCACAAAAGGATCAAACTGCATGATTATCAAATTTTTGAAAAGCCTGTCTTGCCAGAAATACGACGTTCCTTGTATTTACACCTCTGGGACAAACCAGTAAGCATTTTCCGCAGAGCATGCATTTTTTTATTTTTTTTCTGACCTGCTCATTTTCACCGCGTTTTAAAAGTATATTCATCTCCCTCAGACTGAATCCGGTGAAATTTCCCGTTGTGCAGGTAGCTGAACAACATCCGCACTCGATGCACAGATTAAGGCTTGGTTCCCTTTCAAGAATATAATCAACAACGCTGCGATTGTTCGCGTCATAATCAATAACACGTGCTTTGGAAAGGGTAAAACCAAACTTTTCCATATTACTTCTTATCGCTATTCAGGTAATTTATGATATCCGTAACAGCACCGCGTGCATGAGATATGGTTTCGGGGATATTCATCGGTGCCGTGCATGTGCCCGCATAGAATATTCCCTTAACATTACTCTTATTGCTCCCGAAATGATTATCGGCAGCAGCAAAAAACCTGTTTTCACCAATGTTCAGTTTCCCTGCTTCAGCAAGCTTTGTTCCGCCGTCAGACATTTCCATACCTGCCATTAAGACAAGCATATCGAGCTCCATTTTCAACGGCCGCCCTGCCAGGGTGTCTTCAACTTTGACAACCAGTTTATTGCTGATACTGACACCAACCTCTGAAACTTTGCCCCTGATAAATCCTATTCCGTATTTCTCCTGCGACTCCCTGTATAGCTCCTCGTAAAATGCTCCTCCCATCCGCATGTCCATGTAAAAGCAGAACACCTTGCAGTCGCTGAGGGTCTCTTTAAGC
>JBGPAF010000391.1:0-2883 GCA_041480535.1 Bacteroidia bacterium | reverse complement strand
AGGGCAAACTTTTCTGAAAAGGGGTTCTGAAATGTGGAGCTGGAATCCTTCAATTAGCAGGCTGATTAAACTGCCTCCCTCAATGATGTCGCAGGGCTGGATGGGATCGGATTACACAAATGATGATATTCTTAAAGAATCTTCAGTAGTGGATGATTATACTCACGAAATCATAGGTGAGGAAAGGATTGGCGGCAGGCTTTGCTATAAAATTAAAATGGTAGCAAAAGAAGATGCGGCAGTTGTCTGGGGACATCAGATCTGGTGGATCGACAAAAAGGACATATTAGTATTAAAGGCAGAACTCTATGATGAAGATGGTTACCTTGTTCGCACCGAAATAGGAACAGAGATCAAGGAGATGGACGGAAGGCTTATTCCTTCAAGGCTTGAGCTTCTTCCTGTGGAAGAAAAAGACAACAAAACCATTGTTGAAATAAAGGGAATCAGGTTTAACATACCTATTAACGAAAACTTTTTTTCACAGCAAAACATGAAAATGGTAAGATAGTTCCGGATGGAAGAAATATTTCATACAATATTCCGGTTGTATTTTGAAAATTGAACAGTATGAAAGACAACCTAAAAATAGCATGGCGAAATCTCTGGAGAAACAAGCGAAGGACAATTATTACTTCAGCATCTGTATTCTTTGCTGTCTTTTTTGCAGTGATTATGCGATCATATCAGCTTGGCTCTTATGATCATATGATTTCTAGCTTTATTGAATCGTATTCTGGGTATCTGCAGGTACAGGATATTAAGTTTCAGGATAATCAACTGATTGATAATTCTTTTAGTTACAATGATTCTCTTGCTACCGCAATTTCAGGAGTTGATAACGTGGTTTCAGTAGCTCCGCATATTGAATCCTTTGCACTTGTTTCAAGCGGCACGCAAACGAAAGGTACTATAGTACTTGCAATTGATCCTGAAAAGGAAAGAGCGTTTTCAAATCCTGAAAACAAACTTGTAAAATACAGGATAACCCGTGAAGCAATAGATTTGGCAAAAGGATCAGGCAATATTCCCCCTGCTGTTTTTGATGTGCTGGAAAAGAATCTTGGAGGTTCTTATTCTTCCAGGGCAAGGCTAGAACTTGAATTAGGATTATCAGAAACTGATAATGAACTCTACATACCTGAAATTCTTAATTCATGTAAAATATCAAATGGATTTCTGACGAATAACGATGATGGAGTTTTAGTATCCGACAGGCTGGCAAGTTATCTCAAGGCAACTATAGGTGACAGTATAATCCTAATGGGACAAGGATATCATGGAGCTTCAGCAGCAGGCATTTTTCCTGTGAAGGGAATTATTAAAATGCCGGTACCGGATATTGATAGCCGGCTTATTATTATGACTATTCCAACAGCACAAAAATTCTTTGATTCGGAAGGGATGATTACTTCTCTTTCAGTGAATCTTACCAGCAGATCGCATCGGACAATGAAAGAGGCAAAAAACAATATTAATTCACTTCTGCCAGACAAAGACATGGTTACAAAGACATGGGAGGAACTGAATCCACTCCTAGTCCAGCAGATCCAGGGTGACAGCCAGAGCGGAATGGCTATGCTGGTATTGTTATACTTTATCATATTCTTTGGAATATTCGGGACAGTACTCATGATGGTGGCTGAAAGGAAAAGGGAATTTGGCGTACTTGTTTCTATAGGGATGCAAAAGAGAAAACTAAAAAGTATAATTACCATCGAGATGTTACTACTTGGCGCTATAGGTTTGTTATGTGGTCTTGTAGCTAGTACTCCGATTATTTTATATTTCTACTATTCCCCTATTGTACTGAAAGGGGATATGGCAAAAATGATGGAAGACTACGGATGGGATGCCGTTATGCCAACTGCATGGTTCGGGCCGTACTTTTACTGGCAGGCCATAATTGTTGGTATTATGGTGCTCCTGGCAACACTTTATCCCTTACGAAAAATTAGTAAATTAAAAGAAATAGAGGCACTTAGAAGCTAAAAAAATCTGAATGAAATGATAGGGTCAATTTCCTGGAAAAATGTATGGCGTAACAAAAGCCGAAGCCTGGTTGTCATTATTTCCGTAACATTAGGTATAATTTCCGGCGTGATGCTCATCGGCATAATGACAGGCTGGGTGGAACAGCGGTTGCACGATGCGATATATAATGAAGCGTCACACGTACAGATACATAATAAAGAGTATCTGAAAAACGAGGAAATACATCTTACTGTAAATGATACTGCTGAGATATCAAGGGTAATCGGATCTCTTCCCGGAATAACAGGCTGGGTAAAGCGGACCAGGATGATTGCCATGGCAAACACATCCTGGGGGAACGCCGGTGTAAGTATTTATGGAGTTGATCCTGATAAAGAGAAAAAGGTAACAGAGATCTGGAAAGAAATAGTCCCGGGAGCTGGAGAATATCTTGATGAGGCAAAACCAGGAAATATATTGATCAGCGACAAAACAGCAGAAATATTAAAACTAAAACAGTATATCATAACCGAAGAGGTATTTAGTTCACTAAAATCTGAGAAAGTACCGGAACTTATTTTATCAAAACTAGACACTCTGAAAGATGTAAGATTCAGATCGCCAAAAGATTTCAGGGAAGCATTAAAAGGGGAACTGAAAAAGAAAGAACTGGACAATTATGGGAAGCTGATTATTGATAAGGCTCTTGATTACAGGATCCGGAATAAGGTACAGATCACGATTTCAGATGAAGCCGGGACTCCGGTACAGGGCACTTTCAGGGTATGTGGCATTTACAAAACAACCAATACAAGTTTCGACCAGGCTGCTGTTTTTGTAGACGCAAAGGAACTTGCGAAATTATATGGCGGGAAAGGTGTTCTTACCCACGAGATCGCGATCTTGCTT
>JBGPAF010000390.1:0-2884 GCA_041480535.1 Bacteroidia bacterium | reverse complement strand
TGTCAGAAGAAATTGAAATATGCAGCAGGGAGGTAGCTGAAAGGGATGATTTTCATTCGGCAGAGTATTTGAAATTATGCGATCGTCTTACAGAAACAGAGGAACGTTACAGAATCTTTGGCGGGGCCACTTATCTGGCTGAAACAGAGCAGACTCTTGTCGGACTTGGCTTTGAGAGGAAGGATTTTGACCGGCCTACCCGCGAGTTAAGCGGAGGCTGGCGCATGAGGATAGAACTGGCTAAGCTGATTCTGAGAAAACCGTCACTTTTCCTTCTTGATGAACCAACCAACCACCTTGACATAGAATCGATACAATGGCTCGAGTCCTTTCTGGCAGGATATCCCGGAGCTGTAATGATGGTTTCGCATGACCGTGCCTTTCTGGATAATGTTACGAACAGGACTATTGAAATCTCACTTGGAAAGATTTATGACTACAAAGTCTCGTGGTCAGAATACGTCGTTCTCAGAGAAGAGCGCAGAACGCAACAAATTGCTTCCTACAGGAACCAGCAGAAAATGATTGAGGATACTGAGAAATTCATTGAAAGATTCAGATATAAAGCGACAAAAGCTGTACAGGTCCAGTCGAAAATAAAACAGCTCGACAAGATTGAAAGGATCGAAGTTGATGAGGAAGATAACAGTGCCATAAATCTGAGGTTTCCCCCTGCTCCCCGCTCAGGGACTGTGGTGGCCGAGGCTGATAACCTGTCCAAAAGCTACGGAGTGCTTAATGTGCTTAACAAGATTGCCATAACAATCACAAGAGGAGAAAAGGTCGCATTTGTGGGCCGTAACGGGGAAGGGAAAACAACATTGTCAAGGATCATCATAGGCGATCTTGATCATGAGGGCTCTCTGAAAATAGGACATAATGTTAAGATTGGCTATTTTGCCCAGAATCAGGATGAACTGATGGATGAGAACTTAACAGTCCTCCAGACAATCGATTATGTAGCAAAAGGTGAAGTAAGAACAAAGATCCGTGATATGCTGGGTGCTTTTCTTTTCAAAGGTGAGGATGTAGATAAGAAAATAAAAGTATTGTCAGGCGGGGAAAGGTCACGGCTTGCACTCGTAAGGTTACTCCTTGAACCATTTAATCTGCTTGTTCTCGATGAGCCAACCAACCACCTCGATATGCGCTCAAAAGACATTCTGAAACAGGCCCTGATTAAATATGATGGCACGTTAATTGTGGTTTCTCACGACAGGGATTTTCTCGACGGGCTTGTAACAAAGGTTTATGAGTTCAGGCACACCAGGATAAAAGAAAATATCGGAGGTATCTATGATTTCCTGAGAAAGAAAAAGATAGTAAACCTCAGAGATATTGAGAAGAAGGATAAAGCATCCAAAGAGATTAAAAAGGATGAAAATGTATCTAACAAGCAGAAATATCTGGAGAAGAAAGACTATGAAAGGAATCTGCGAAAACTAAGGCATAAGCTTGAGGATTCCGAAAAGGAAATAGAAAGGATGGAAAGTGAATTATCGGCTCTTGACAAAGAATTGATGAAGGCAGCCACATCCACAGACAGTGCCGGCATTTACATGAACTATGAAGAACTCAGAAGAAGGTTAAATGAAGAAATGAATAACTGGACCGTCTATTCACACGATGTTGACGAATTTTTGAAAAACAACAGCTGAAAATGGAATTTCCTAAACTTGAAAAAAACTTTGCAGTTCATGTTTATGAGATGGGACCTGATGGCGGTTTAAATCTCCACTCCCTCTTTGATTATTTTCAGGACATTGCTTCTGATCATGCAGTGAAACTTGGCTATGGAAGAGAGGAACTCATGAAGCACAACAATTTCTGGGTTCTTTCGAGGATCTACGCCGAGATAAGCACCTTGCCGAAATGGGGAGAAACGATTATTATCAGAACGTGGCCAAGAGGCACCGAAAGACTTTTTGCGCTCAGGGACTTTGAAGCACGTTATCCTGACGGAAGATCTGTGGCAAGGGCAACTTCTTCGTGGCTCATTATTGACCGGGATTCCAGACGGATCCAGAGGCCGGATAATAATTTGAGCAAGTATGATCCCGATTCTCCCGGAGAAAAAGCCCTCAGCCGAAATGCTATTAAGCTTGAACCGGCTGACCCAAATGGCCATAGAACTCAGCAGTTCAGCGTCAGAATAAGTGACCTTGATATTAACCTTCATACCAACAATGCAAGGTATCTTAAATGGGTTACCGACAGTTACGACCTGGATTTCGTTCTCAGGAATGTTCCTTTATCTGCTGAAATAAATTATCTTGCCGAATCGCGGTATAATGACAGCATTGCCATTGTAAAGTCGGAAGAAAAAGAAAACTGCAATTCATTTTATCATTCAATTATGCGTACATCCGATAATACAGAGCTTTGCAGGATAAGGATCAACTGGAAAAACAATAATACTTAATAAATTAATAATATCAGAATATGAACCGGATATGTTCATTCAGGACTCTCAGCATGTTTTTGTGCACAGGATTGATTTGCATATTACTGGCATCATGTAAAACCACGCAAAAAGCAGTTGTTGACACTAAAGATCTTTCATATTTATATAATCCGACAAAAAGCTCATTAAAACCTCGTTACAGTGTATTTAATGAGACCGACGCATCGTCATTTCTATCAATCAAATTTTTTACTGCGGATCTGTTTTTCTCAGAGGCAAATCCGAGGGGCATCCCAATTGCGCAGATACTGATTACTATAAAATTGTACAATGTTACCAATGGAAGAATTCTGGCTGATACCGCCTACATGGATATAGATATTGTAAAAGAGGAATCACGCCAGGAATATGTTTACAAATTACCTTTGAATGTTGAGCATGGTTCAGTCTATATTGCAGAAATCAAACTGCTTGATAAGC
>JBGPAF010000389.1:0-2888 GCA_041480535.1 Bacteroidia bacterium | reverse complement strand
CCTTTTTTGGGCTCGATGCTATAGTAAAAGGCAGAATGGATAAGCTTCACACGGCAGTAGTTGGAAATCCTGCTTTAAGACTACCAGGAGGTTTAAGAATGCCGACTCTGCTGGGTATAATCCCGGGCATGGAGTCTTTCACATCATGGATGATGTTAAGTCAAATGGGGAAACTTGATATTCCTCCTGTTAGCGAGTTTCTTGACCTTATAACAGCCGGAGGAGGGAAAGTATACGCCTGCAAGCTGGCAATGGATATGTTTAAATTCAAAAAGGAAGATCTGTGGGAACAGGTAAGCGGAATTCTTACTGTTGGTGAGTTTTATGAACAAGCTGCAGGTGAAGGTTCGCAGATAATATTTACTTAGATTATTGTTAACCTCCCTCTAAATCCCTCCCCCGGGAGAGAGGGATTTTCGAATGTTTGTAGAACAGAGATAAAGGTCATATTACCAGCACTTTAAATCCAAGAACAATTGCCAGTTTCTGCCCCGGACGGAAGATCCTGAAGGCCGAAGGCCAGACTTTTAACAGGTATTTGTCCTGCTCCTGTTTTATAATAACAATCAGTTCGTCAATTGCACTGCTGTTTTCTCCTGACGGGTATTTGTAGCCGAGTGACGTTATCAGGACAGCGTAATCATTAAATTTCCCAAGGTTCTGGCCTAAAGCCTCAGTCCTTTTTTCAAGGCTTTTTATTGCCTTCGGATCCAGCGATCTGAAAAAAGTCAGCTGATATAGAAAATCCTTGGTTTTCTTTCTGAATTCGTGCAGGTTAACGTTTTTAGGATAATTACGGGCTTTTAAAAAGCAGGCTGTAACATTGTCAAATGTTTTCTCAAGTTCTCCGATTAAAAGTTTCTGATCAAGGTTGTTCATGCTGCGGAACCTCAGCCGGTAGCCTGATTTATGGAGAAGTGTGATAATATTCTCCAACCCGCTCTTCATTTCAGGAGAAGGTTCATTAATAATTTCCGGTTTACTTAAAATCAAATTGATCTTTTGGTTGTCCGCCAGTTGAGAGAATAATCCCGGGTGCTTTTTTTTAAGGTCCTTCAGTAATTTCCGGTGTACTGATGTTTCGCGCCACGATTGCATTATCCTGCCAATCTCTCTTAATGAATTGTATTCCCGGTTGAATGACTCCTCGTCCAATTGTGTTTTAAGAAGCTTTATTGTTGCTCTCGACTTTTTCATCAGCACCCTCACATCGTGGACCACCTTTTCATCAGGTACCTTAACAGGATCCAGCATGAGCTGAGCCTCCCTTATATACCCACAAAGGGAAGGTTTGATTTCCTTTAGTTTTACATAATCTGTCAGCATAGTCATACTCATAAGCTGTTCCGGATTTCATAAAGTTATAATACTTTTTAAAAAGAATGTCCAATATTGAAAGTTATTAACAACCCTGCAACTCTCTCCCGGCAGGTCGGGACAAGTTGTGTTTCCATGGTGCTTTCAGTGTAATAAAAAAAACTAAATTTGTTTTATACAAAATTGCCGTTGAGATGAAAAAGATAATTTTTGTCAGGCATGGGAGAGCTGAAGAGCCCTCCTCAATGTTCCCTGATTTTGAAAGATCTCTTACAACCAAAGGGAAAAATGTTTCTGAGCAAATGGCACTGACATTGAAAGAAAAGGAAAAAGGTAAGGCTTTGCTGATTACAAGTCCGGCTTTCAGGGCATACGAGACTGCTGTGGTCTTTGCAAGAGTACTCGGGTCTGATCCTGACAAGATCCTTTTAAAAAACGATCTCTATCACCGGGCAACACTTAAATCATTTGCCGAAATTATCGAAGATATAAGTGGTGACACAGATCTGATAATCTTGTTTGGGCACAATCCGTCATTTACAGAGATATCTGACAGGCTCTCAAAAGACGGGTGTGATTTCCTGCCCAAAAGCGGGATTGTCTGCCTCTCCTTCAAAACAGATACGTGGAAGGCAATTGTCCGTGAAAGGGGCAAAATGGAGTATTTTCTGAAACCTGATAAGACATTATGACCAAAACATATATACCTAAAGAGATCAGCTGGCTGTCATTTAATGAACGTGTTCTTCAGGAAGCTGAAAATAAGGAAGTACCATTGATTGAACGGTTTAAATTTCTTGGTATTTATTCAAACAATCTGGATGAATATTTCAGGGTAAGGGTCGCAACGTTAAAAAGACTTTCCCAAATAGGCTCAAATTCAAAAGATATCCTGGGTTACAGTCCAAAAGCCACACTGAAAAAGGTTCACGAAATAGTTCTTGAACAGAATCTTAGGTTTGAGAAAATATATTCAGGCCTTCTCCAGGAACTTGCAAAACATAAAATCCATATTATAAATGAGAAAGAACTAAATCATGAACAGGCTGAATTCGTCAGGGATTATTTTTTGAAAGAAGTAAGGAACAGGCTCATGCCATTTATGATAGAACAGAATACCAAACTCCCTAACCTTATTGATGATGCTATCTATCTTGCAATCTCACTTGGTAAAAATGGAATTCAGAAAAAAAGACTCGCTCTTCTTGAAATACCCTCGGATGTTCTTCCAAGATTCATTGTACTTCCTGAGAAAGACGAGGAAAAATATGTAATCTTCCTGGATGATATAATCAGGTTTGGCTTAAAGGATATATTCTTCATTTTTGACTTTGGAGAAATCTCTGCCTATACAATAAAGCTTACTAAAGATGCAGAGTTTGAACTGGTTGACGATATTTCCGAATCCTATATCGAGAAGATGTCACGCAGTCTTCAGCAACGGAAGCATGGCACTCCCGTACGTTTCATATATGACAGGAAAATGCCGGTCGAAATGTTGAAGACACTTACAAAACTGCTTAAATTCGGACCGGATGATGGGATAATCCCCGGGGAAAGGTATCATAACT
>JBGPAF010000388.1:0-2892 GCA_041480535.1 Bacteroidia bacterium | reverse complement strand
TTATGGCGGGGATGACAAAACAAATCTTTTCAAAATTTTTAAGGCAATAATTTTATCATTATAATATAAATTAAAGGATTTAACATATTATGTATGCGGAATTTTATCATAATCGGATTTATTAAAGTTACGGCTATTAATTTTGGTTTCAAAATATATACATGTTAATTATTGGTTAAAATTTATTGCTCCCCTTTTGAAGGGGGCAGAAGGCAATTACTCCCCCTTTGAAGGGGGACTTATTCCCCGAAATCCAGATACGGTCCTATTTTCTTGCTGGTTTCAGGTGAAATGAGATTATTCTCAATCATTTCCCCGATACCTGAAATCTTGCCTTTAAGTTCCCGGTATTTCATGATCGCATTTACCTCACTCTTTTGAAAATAAGGATGCCTGATGATTTCCCTATATTCAGCCTCATTAATCCTGATCTTCCTTATCGCTAGCGAATCCACGAAAAGTCTGGAAGAAACCTGGTTAAATGTTTCTTCAGGAAGGCCATATACTTCTCTAAGCTGATTTACAGACACATATCCCCCGATAAGGTTTCTGTATTTTATAATCCGTGATGATAGGACAGGTCCGATACCGGGCAGAGACACCAGAGAAGCTGAATCACAACTGTTTAAATCGATAAGTGATCGCTTCCGGTAAGAGGTTTTTAATTCTTTTTGCCTGCCGGAGATCTTAATTTTCTCTGCCACAGATGTTGTGTCGAAATTGTTTTCTCTGAGATCAAGTGGTATTTCCTTAAGTGACATATTCTGAGAAGGGATTACATATCTTAAACCCAGAATAACTGCAATTATAATAAGCAGGACAAAGGTTGACCGTCTTTCTCTCCTTGAATAGCCAAACCAGCTTCCAAAGAAATCTTTTACTGTACCCATATAAGTTTAAATAGCAGTGAGACTGAATGCAATATATGCAATTCCGGCAGTAAACTGAAATAAAACTGAGAATATTTGAGGAATTCCGGATTTTTACCTCAAAACGGATAACCGATACCGAGAACGAATGTAAAATCGTCCCTGCCAAACTCCCTGCTGGCAGGGATCCATCTTGATGTTCCGGATATTGATGGATCACGAAGCTTCATACCAACATCGAGCCGGGCTGTCACAAATTTAAAGTCGAATCTGAAACCAGTACCGGTGCCTACTGCAATGTCGTCAAGGAAGCTATTAAACCTGAACATTGAACCAGGCCGCGAGGTGTCTTCATTAAAAGTCCATATGTTTCCTGCATCAAGGAACAATGCACCTTCGAGAATCCAGAATAATTTGAACCTGTATTCCACGTTAGCCTCAAGCTTAATATCAGCTGTCTGATTGATGAAGTCAATCGAATCCGGAACCACATAGGATCCCGGACCCAGTGATCTAACCTGCCAGGCTCTTATACCGTTAGCTCCACCGCCAAAATACTGTTTCACAAACGGAATAGCCTGTGAGTTTCCATATGGAATTCCTAAACCGATAAAGCCTCTGTAGACAACAGAACTCACATCGTTAAGGATAACATTGTATCTGAGATCCAGATCAGTGCGGATATACTGGGCAAAGGGCTGATCGAATATAATATAGCTTCCTTCAGTCTTTTTCACTCCTGCCAGCCTGCTTGCCACCGAAAGCATATTGCCGGCAACTTCGGCATTCAGTCTAAGAAACCAGAAGTCTCTTGATTTCTGGATCTTCTGGTTGTTAAAAATAAATGAATAGCTACCTCCAAGTATCATTACGTTCTTATAGCTGTTGGCAAGGTATGAAGAGGCATCAATCTGTTTCTGAAATGCGGTATCAATTTTTTCCATTTTTACCAGGTTGAGCTGAACAGGATTCACGATATGTGTTCTGTAACTGTGTCCTGACCAGCTATAACCAAAAGTTGCGTTGGCCATTCTCCTTGCATAAATTGGCATATCCTGAAAGTTATAAGCAGCCAGAATGGTTGTGGTAGGATTGTAATTCTTAATAAATCCTTCATACTTCAGGAATGGGAAAAGAAATTTTGGCAGACGTAAACTTGTTTCAATGCCATACTCCTGCGTACTTTGCAGTTTTGCATTCTTCTGTGTCATTGCTTCAAATGCTCCTTTAAGCTTCATATTAAACAGTTCGGCTCCATGAAACAGATTCTTATGCTGATAAACAAGGTTCAGTGCACCCCCAAGGTTCCCTGCAGTATTTGTGCCTTCAACTTCAACATTGAAAGATTGCTGGCTCAGCAGAGTAAGCCGTACATAGCAATTCAGGTACAATTCTGAACCCTGACTATTTTCAGGGGCATCAGTCTCACTGAAAAAAATATTTACCAGCCTGTAAGCTTTTAATGTCATAAGGTGACTCTGAGTCTGTTCAGTGTTTGTGATATTGTAAACCGAACCGGGTTTCAGATAGAATGACTGGAGGATCAAATCATATTTCAGCTGCGGTTTCTTTTGCCCTGAAATAAAATAGTATCCTTTGTAATTTATTGTGTCGAGGTTCTTAAGGTATGATTCCCCTCCCTCAATTACCTCTTTTGGAACAAAATCGGGATATATGAATATATCTCTTATCCTGTAAAGAGGATGCGGGATATATGTGATTCTGTTGTAGTTATCTACTTTTGGAAATTTCTTAATACCGTAAATTATATTCACCTGCCGGTTGCCAATTGTACTGTCGACCCTGAATGAAATGTGATCGGCCGAAAAGCCATAAAACCCATGATTCTTAATATACCGTTCAACCCGCGACAGTTCAGCCTGCAACACATCAACATCATAAGGTTTACCCCTTTGAATCAGACAATTAATCGAATCAAAGTAAAACAGCTTTTCAATAGTTGTATCAGCAATATCATAATACAGGTTACGTATTGTATAGGGTGGTCTCAGATTAATATCGT
>JBGPAF010000387.1:0-2893 GCA_041480535.1 Bacteroidia bacterium | reverse complement strand
CAACAACCGGCTCAAAGAAGCGGCGTACACTTCTTGAAGCATAAGAATTTAGAAAAATGCTTGTGAGAATTGAAAACGGAAGGGCAATCATGATAGCGATAAGCGAAACATAAAGAGTGCTTACAATGTAGGGAAGAAAACCAAAATCACCTTTAAAAGGTTTCCAGTTAGCGGAGGTTAGCAATACCCACAGGTTTTTCTCTTTCATTATCGGTAAAGCCCTGAAGAAGAGACTAAAGCCTATAAGTAAAAGAAAAAGGATGCTAAAAACAGCAATGCCCAGCATAAAATGCCGGGCAGTTATATCTTTCACAAACCGGATCTTTCGCATATTTTTTAATGGGTTCTTTTCAATTCTGCTGCAACTTTTTCTTTTGATAATGTTATGTAACCTGATTCATTAACATATTTTTGCCCGTCTGTTAATACCCAATTAAGAAATTTAATTACAAGCTCTTTTTGCGGCTTTCCATTTGTGACAAAATAAAGTTCACGCGCCGGGGGAGAGGGATATTTACCATTTGCAATAGCCGTTATCAGATCATCCATTGAATTATAAAAATCTTCATCAGGAGTTATCTTACCGTCATTGTTAATGTCGATAGGAAGTACCCTGATTCCAACCAATTGTTTTTTTGTTTTGCTGTCATATGCATAACCTATATTATTATAACCGATGCCTACCGGATCTTTCTTTACTGCCAGCGCCAAACCGGGATCACCGTAGACACCGCTCCCCAGAAGATCCTCCTGCTTTTTGTTGAAATATTTAGCCCATACTTCGGCAGCACCGCAGGCATCAGAACGTGTATAAACATGCATTGGTGCAGTACCCTTGATTCCAAAAGCCTGTGCCCATGTTTTATACATCCCGGTAATCCATATATTGTTGCCTGCGTCTTTCTTCAGACCTTTGCCAAGTAAAATATCCAACGATGGATTGGATGCATTGATAACAGGTACCACGGCATCTTTCGTTACAGCAATTGGCCAGGCTCCTCTTTTCAATTCTTCCGGATAAATCTCACGGGAGACCATTCCAAGGTCAACCATATTATTGAGTGCATCTGTAATCCCTTTTCCTGCACCTCCTGCCGACAGGTCGATCCTGACATTGGGATAAACTTTTCTGAACTCCTCAGCCCATCTGACAGTCATCGGATAAAGAGCCCATGCTCCTGAAAGAGTGATTGTTCCCTTGATATTATCCTGAGCAACGACGGGTTTCTGCTTAATACTGATGAACAGAACCAGAAAAAGCAGGAAAACTACAAGTAAAAAAGTATATCTCATAATGTCTACCGATTTTGTGAACAAATGTAGACCCTTATTTGTTAGGTTTAATTGGCATAAAAACCAAAAAGGATTAGGTATAAATACTTAACTTTAGGCAGAAGATAAATTACTCAGGATGATTCTTTCAAAAAAAACCCGGTATGCTATGGTTGCACTTGCCAGGCTGGCAAGAGATTATGGGAAGGGACCTGTACAAATCCGGGAGATCTCTGAAAAAGAGAATATTCCGCGCAGCTTTCTCGAAAACATTCTTCTCGAATTGCGAAAAATGGGTGTTCTTGGCAGTCAGCTTGGGAAATCCGGAGGATATTATTTATTAAGGAAACCCGGTGAAGTCAATCTGGCAGAAATAATCGATCATTTTGAGGGTACTTTATCACTTTTATATTGTGTTTCTGAAAAAGCTTATCGTCCGTGCGAATTTTGCAAGGACGAAACCACATGTCAGATCAGAAAAGTATTTAAAGAGATACTGGTCAACACAGACAACATCCTTAAAAAAGCTACTCTGGAAACACTTATCCAACGCTAGAAGATTATAGTTTATTTCGCTGGAAAAACCAGTGACAGTGATCGTAGTTGACCGAAATAATTTGACCACCAGGCATCAGAGAATTTACCGTTACTCCATCAACAGATATATGGCATTATGATCCTATTCTGCTACTATTTCAAGGGAACATTCCTGTAATCCTTCCGCTTTTGCTGTAAGAACAATCTTTCCTGCCTCACCTGACGGTTGTACGATGGCCAGGCATCTTCCCTGCCAGGGGGATTTCCGTGGTTGCTGAAGGCTTGTCAGATCAGTTGGATTGCCGTTACCGACACCTGCAATTTTGCCGTTGCCGTTTAATTCAAGTTTTACGAGCTGACTGCGTGTATAAACGTGTACCTGCATCTTTTCCCCTTCATGACCGGTCCAGCTCCAGCTTTTCAGTTCATCGGGGAAACCCCACATGCTGGTTAGTTCTTTTTTACCTGCAGGAATGGGCCTGTGCAAAAACATTTCAACCTTACTGTCGCGCCAGACTACATGCTGCTAATAGTATGGAGTTTTAGGGTTGCCGACATGTTTCCCGTTAATCCAGACATCTGAATTCATATATACACCATCAAATTGCAGGTAGGCAATTTTGTCCTTATCTGCCTTGTCGACTATAAAGCTTTTCCTGTACCAGGCTGTACCGCCAACAGTAAAACCGGTGCTCAGGCCACCAATACCTGTCTTTGAAAACGGACCAATAACACTGCCCTCTTTCTGATCTGGCAGGTCTTCAATACTCCAGTCGTGAGGCAGATCAACTGACCTCCATCCCGAATCATCGAATGCCGGATTTTCAGCGGCTGAGGGATTTTCTTTAATAAATTTCCAGCCCTGATCGAATGAAGCAGTACGGGTATTATCCATTGGTTTCATTTTATTAAAACCGGATATCCCGATCGTAAATAAGGCTATCAAAAGCATTGATATGAAACAGATCGCTTTTTTAATAGTTAAGATTTAATTAGTGATAATCATTTACAATAATCTCAAGGTCGATGGTTTTGCATTCTCCCGGTTGAAGATAAGGTAAAACATTCTCTTTCCGGAGGACAT
>JBGPAF010000386.1:0-2894 GCA_041480535.1 Bacteroidia bacterium | reverse complement strand
CCCGTGCGCCGGTCGCCACCAAAGTATTGCTACCTCGTGCTGCCCCTCGACTTGCATGTGTTAAGCCTCCCGCTAGCGTTCATCCTGAGCCAGGATCAAACTCTTCATTGTAAAAATTTGTTCGTTTTGTCTTTTTTAAAGACCTATCCTACTACGCTCAATTCTAAATACTAACAAGTTTTTAGCGAGATAGTCATATCTCGCCTGGTTGCTACTTCATAGTTTCAAAGAACTTTTGTATTTATCCCCGGATTTACACCAGGGGATCCCTTACTTTTGGGACGTCAAAGATAATGCTTCAAAAATTCTCTGCAAAGAAAAGAATAATTTTTTTCCTGACGCCAAGAAATAAATTGCCCGATGCCCATGCTATCATTTGAAAAATGTATTTTCGTAAATATTTATTTGACATGTCGAATGTAGTAATTATACCTACCTACAAGGAAAAAGAAAATATAGAATTGCTTATCAAAGCCATCTCTTCGCTTCCTGTTTCATTCGACATCCTGGTTATCGACGATAACTCGCCTGACGGAACCGGGAACATCGTTAGAAATCTTGTGCCACTATACCCGAATGTTCATCTTATCGATAGGAAAGGGAAACTGGGTCTTGGAACCGCTTATATTACAGGATTTAAATGGGCACTTGAAAAGGGATATACCTATATATATGAAATGGATGCCGACTTTTCCCACGATCCCAACGACCTTGTAAGGCTTTATAATACCTGCAACGACCAGGGCGCAGATGTTGCAATCGGGTCAAGATATATAAGCGGAGTAAATGTGGTAAACTGGCCGCTTTCACGGGTATTGATGTCTTACTTCGCTTCCATATATGTCAGACTGGTGACCGGAATGAAAATTATGGACGCTACTGCCGGATTCCTCTGTTATAAAAAAGAGGTCCTGGAGAATATTAAACCTGCTCAGATAAAATCACGGGGTTACTGTTTCCAGATCGAAATGAAATTTATTGCCTGGAAACTTGGCTATAAAATTGTTGAGATACCTATAATATTTACTGACAGGAAACTTGGAACTTCAAAGATGTCGGGAGGTATCTTCAACGAAGCCCTTTGGGGTGTCCTGAGGATGAAACTGAGAAGTTGGTTTGTAAAGTACAAGAGAAATATTTAAGACCCCCTCTGGCGCTTTGCGTCATCTCCCCCGGAGGGGGAGAAAATTCTGTGGTTAAAACAAAATTATTGGTGGAAGTTGGGAATTTTTCCCCCCTTTGGGAGGAATCATAAGGGGGACTTCGATTAAGTGTCTGAAATTCACTGACAATGAGCAGCATACTTATAAAAAATGCCACAATAATAAATGAAGGCATCACTTTAAAAGGTGAGGTACTTATTAAGGATGAATTCATTTCGGCCATTGGCTCACCATCGACCCTGGAACTGCCCAGGGATGCTGCTATAATTAATGCTGAAGGCCTGATCCTTATTCCGGGAGTCATTGATGACCAGGTCCATTTCAGGGAACCCGGTCTGACCCATAAAGGCGACATCTTCACCGAGTCGCGCGCTGCTGTTGCCGGAGGCATAACATCCTTTATGGATATGCCGAACACCAATCCGCAGACAGTAACAAATGTCCTTCTGAATGAGAAATTCCACCTTGGATCCGAAAGCTCCCTGGCAAATTATTCCTTCTATATCGGCGCTACAAACTCAAACCTCGATGAAGTTCTGAAGGCCGATCCTTCAAGTGTGTGCGGCATTAAGCTTTTCATGGGTTCATCGACAGGCAATATGCTTGTTGACAACGAAAATGTCTTAAGGGATTTATTCTCAAAAGCTACTCTGCCGGTTGCATGTCATTGTGAATCAGAGCCTGTCATAAAAAGGAACAGTGAAATCTATAGGGAAAAATATGGGGAAGATATACCGGTCAGAATGCATCCTCTGATTCGCAGCCGTGAGGCTTGTTTCCTCTCTTCATCATATGCAGTAAACCTTGCAAGGGAGTATAACACCCGTATTCATATCCTTCATCTTTCAACAGCTGATGAAATGAAGCTCTTCACAAGTGAGCTGCCACTTGAACAAAAAAGAATAACCGGGGAGGTATGTGTTCATCATTTATGGTTTGATGAAACATCGTACGACGAAAAAGGCACTCTTGTCAAATGGAATCCTGCTATTAAAACAAGGTTTGACAGGGATGCTTTATTGAAGGGCACAATTAATGATCTTATCGATATAGTGGCTACCGATCATGCTCCCCACACTATTGAAGAAAAAAACAATACCTATTTTAAAGCTCCCTCTGGCGGGCCTCTTGTTCAGCATTCACTGGCGGCAATGCTGGAGCTGTGGCACATGAAATTAATGCCGATTGAAAAAATAGTGGAAAAAATGTGCCATAATCCTGCTATACTATTTAATATAAAGGAGCGTGGATTTATAAGGGAGGGCTATAAAGCTGATCTCTGCCTTATCGATCCTGATGATCCATGGACAGTATCAAAAGAGAATATCCTTTATAAGTGTGGATGGTCACCTTTTGAAGGGACAACTTTCAGATCCAAAGTGGTTACTACAATTATAAACGGGACTATTGTTTATGACAACGGTATGATCGATGATAATTACCGGGGACAGAGACTGCAGTTTGACAGATAGCTAAAATCCCATGAACTCACCCCCCGACCCCCTCTCTGCTTCGCAAAGAGGGGGCTTTAATGCATTGTTTATCAACACATTCCCCCTCTTTACAAAGTAGAGAGGGGGAATACAAGGGGGTGAGTACATGTTTTAAAATGGGGTGATTCTTTTAT
Source organism: Bacteroidia bacterium (assembly GCA_041480535.1). Classification (GTDB taxonomy): domain Bacteria; phylum Bacteroidota; class Bacteroidia; order Bacteroidales; family VadinHA17; genus LD21. The sequence goes on along the minus strand of JBGPAF010000386.1, from coordinate 104 downwards.
TATACCTTCCGTGCAACAAACCGTACTGAATTACGGGTCCTCTGTTCAAGAAGTATTTCACGATCTTTAGTTATCCGGCTGATTGCTTCCGGTGTATAATGTCT
>JBGPAF010000385.1:0-2898 GCA_041480535.1 Bacteroidia bacterium | reverse complement strand
TGGCCAGTGCGGCTTTTGCCGCCGTAATGACAGGAGGCTACTATGGATCAGGGGAATGGTCAGAATGCGTTGAACCAGCAACCGCAAGGCCCGTACATCCAGAAAAGGACGTCGGCGCTGGCGATCGTGAGCCTTGTGCTGGGGCTGTTGAGCCTGCCGATGCTTTTCATTGCAGATGAAAGCTGGCCTTTTCCGCCGTCAATTATTACCAGCTGCGGGATTGGCTGGTTTTCATCCATCATTCTTCGGTACCTTCTGAAAACGACTTCTTCCATGGAAGAAAAATCATCAGGACCCGTAACCGTTTTTATATTGAAATGCCTGTAGTCCTTTTTGCTTGGCTTACCCTGCCGGAATACCACACATGCCGCTACCGGATTAGTCCCCATTATGTTTGAATTATCAAAACACTCTATATGAACCGGCATAAACGGCATATGAAGGTCATTCTTCACTTTTTCAAGGTTTTTCCCTGTTCTTGATTCAGGCTTGTGCTCGAGCAGTTTCTTTTTCTGTTCCAGCTTATAGTAAATGGCATTCCTTTCAGCCAGCTCCAGCAGCTTAAGCTTTTCGCCGATCTTTGGAACTGTGTACCTGATCTTATCTAATTTAATATCGGGGTTGAAGGGAACAATAATTTCAGGTGAATCACTTGAATATCTCTGTCGTATTTCAGTTATCGCAAATCCCAGAAGAGATTCTTTCTCTTCGTCGACCTTTGATCTCATTTCAAGTGTAAAGGCCTGAACCACAGCTCCTTCAACAACCTTAAGATAATTTACATAACACTTGTCATCATCTTGTGTAAAGGCAAATACATCCACATTTTTTATCTTATTGCTGACAACTACAGAATGGCTCCGGAATTTTGTAAGTGTAGCGATCTTTTCTTTTAAAATCTGTGCTTCCTCAAAACGAAGCTCCCTTGAATATTCAGCCATTTTCTCTTTAAGATGGCCTGTAACAGCAAGCAGATGTCCTTTAAGAATCTCCCTGATCTGAAGAATTGTTTCATCATATTCTTCCTCTTTCTGGTTGCCAACGCATGGAGCCTTGCAGTTACCAATATGGAATTCGAGGCATGGTTTGAACTTACCTGCCAAAATGTTAGCTTCTGTAAGATTAAAAGTGCAGGTCCTTAATTTATAAAGCTGCCTGATAAGAGCAAGCAGTGTTTTCACCATCAGCCCGGAAGTGTAGGGTCCGAAATATGCCGATCCGTCCCTTATAACATTCCTTGTGCTGAAGACCCTCGGAAATGGTTCGTTCTTAATGCAGATCCAGGGAAATGTTTTGTCGTCTTTCAGAAGTATATTATATCTGGGCTGGTGCTTTTTAATAAGGTTATTCTCCAGTAATAATGCATCTGACTCATAGTCGACAATTATATGCCGTATATCAGCTGCTTTTTTAAGCATCACAGTCGTTTTTCCCGTCTGGTTTTTTGCGAAGTAAGATGTAACTCTCTTCTTCAGGTTTTTGGCCTTGCCGATGTAGATTATTTTTCCAAAGGGGTCAATAAACTGGTATACTCCCGGCTTACCGGGAAGCGAACGGAGAATTGATTTGATATCCTTAATATTTGACATGGAGAATCAGCTTCAGGTATCAAAGATAATATTTGAAAGCATTTATTTAATGGCTTGCTCCGTTTCAGAGACCCCCTTTTAATTCCCTTCAAGGGGGGGGCCGAGCGTTAATAAACAGTCCGGTGGACTGTTTTAGCGAGGAGCCAGTTTGCAGCGTAAGGGTTATGAATATGTTTACAGTTTTTTCGCCCCACTGGGGGAGATGTTGTGAAGCGACAGAGGGGGTTTATGATGGTACACAGAAATACTCCGGTGGAGATGTCCGCCGACCGGTGGGCAGAGGGGATTTCAATCCCTGAACAATGGCACATGTTTGAATTCCCGGCTGTCGAACAATCCGCTGTCGCTTAATTTTAATTCCGGGATCACGAGTAATGCCATAAATGAAAGTGTCATGAATGGTGCAGACATGTGCGACCCGTATGATTTCACCAAATCTGATAATCTTTCATATGTTGATGCAACTTTATTCACCGGCTCATCAGACATAATTCCAGCCACAGGAAGCGATAAAGAACAAATAATATTCCCGTTTGCCACTGCCAGTCCGCCTTTCATTCTTACAACCTCATTTATTGCAGCAACAATATCAGAATCATTTGTCCCTGCACAGATAATATTATGGCTGTCGTGTGCTACCGAACTCGCAAAAGCTCCTGATTTCAATCCAAATCCTCTGATAAAGCCCACAGCCGGGGGCAGATCTTTGTAGCGGTCTTTCACAACGATCTTCAGAAGATCTGATTTTAGATCCGCTTCAACTATTTCTCCCCTATTGACCTGCGCAATTATTTCCTTTGTTATCAGATTGCCGTCGAAAGCTTCAATAACTCTTAATTTTCCGCCATCTGCTGAAATTTCGATTGCCTCTTTTTTAATTTCTTTGCAATTGAAATTGTTCACCGGACCGGCTTTCTCATAGTCAAATAAAACACTATTTTTTTCAAAAACTTTTTTTCCGTTAATCCATGTTTCGATAATATTCATACTCCTGTAATCATCAACAATAATGAAGTCAGCCGGCTGACCGGGTTTTAGCAATCCTGTGTCGAGGCCATAATGCAATGCCGGATTCAGTGTACAGCTTCTGATCACATCAAAAACATTAAATCCTTCTGATATCAGCTTTGCAGCCAGTTTGTTAATATGTCGTTTCAACAGCATTTCTGGGTGTAAATCATCACTGCACAGCATTATCATTTCAGGATCTGTTCTGTAAAGGTCCTTAAGATCATCCAGGTTTTTTGCAGCGCTTCCCTCCCTTATAAGGATCTTCATTCCAAGACTGATTTTTTCCCTGGCTTCATCT
>JBGPAF010000384.1:0-2906 GCA_041480535.1 Bacteroidia bacterium | reverse complement strand
TTCTGCTTGCATTAATAGTAAGTTATTACCCCGTAGCTAACGAAAAATCAGAAGGTTTACCTGATAAAATTGTTCCAGGGAACGTAAGACTTACAAACGCAAATTCATCAGGTTTGGAATTTGACGGATGCGAAAATACAATAAATTCATTTTTACATAAATGGACTATTGCCGGAGCATCAGTAGCAATTGCCAGAAACGGGAAACTTGTTTACGCAAAAGGATTTGGATTTGCTGATACTGCTGCAGGAATTGAAACTCAGCCTTACAATAAATTCAGGATCGCAAGTATTTCAAAACTTGTGACAGCTGTGACAATTATGAAACTCCAGGAAGCAGGTAAACTTTCGCTTAATGACAAAGTATTTGGCCCTGGTGGTATCCTGAATGATTCCTGTTACTGCAATCCAAAGGATAAAAGGGTATTTGATATTACAATAGCTCATTTGCTGAGTCACGAAGGCGGATGGTCACAGCAATGGGGCGATCAGATGTTTATGCCGCAGGTGATAGCCAGCCAGATGAAAACCAGTCTGCCTGTTGATACGAAAACGATAATCAGATTTGCTCTCAGCAAACGGCTTTATTTTACGCCGGGAACCGGCAGGTCATATTCGAATCTGGGTTACAGTATTTTGGGTCTGGTGGTTGAAAAAATCTCCGGGATACCTTATAATGAATTTTGCAGGAAGGAAATATTTGAGCCTTTGGGTATTTATGATATGGTATCCGCAAAAAATCTTCCTAACCAGAAAGCTCTATTCGAAGTTACGTATTATGAACCCGCAGGAATGCCAAAGCGACCCTCAATTTACGGTACAGGCGAAATGGTCCCTTTGACCTATGGCGGAAATGATATTGAAACACTGGGAGGCGCCGGAGCCTGGCTGGCAACGGCTCCTGATCTTATGCGCCTTGTTCTTGCTGTCGATGGTTTTAGTTACAATGAGGATATGCTTTCTGATCAGAGTATCAGGTTTATGACTGATCAAAATAACAGATTCGCCCCGGTTGGCTGGAAGACAACATATATTGATGGTAACTGGATCAGAACAGGATCATTTTCAGGTACTGCCGGAATGATAAAAAGACAGCCTGATGGATTCTCATGGGTGGTCCTGATGAATTCCAGTGCATGGAATGGTCCTGAAATCCATTCCTATATCAACAGGATGATGTCAAAAGTACTGTCACAGGTACAGGAGTGGCCTGATTACGATTTGTTTGACAACTCTTTACCTTTACCAATAAAACTCGAACTTTCCGGAATTAATTGAAATAGCCATGTGCTTTTCCGTTAATGTAAATCTTGTCAAGGATGAACTTGAAAACAGGTATGGTGCTTCATTCCCCGATCGTGACAGATATCAGCCAAGTTACTATTACCACGCCTATGGCTTGCCTGAACTGCCGGCAATCTGTTCAGGATCGAACGACAGAATCCAGCTGCTGAAATGGGGATTGATTCCATCATGGACCCGAAGTACCGGTGATGCTGATTTTATAAGGTACAAGACATTCAATGCCCGCGCAGAGAGTGTCAGGTCAAAACCCTCCTTTTCAAAATCATTTAAATCAAACAGATGTATTATTCCTGTTAAGGGATTTTTTGAATGGCAGCATGTCGGCAATGAGAAGATTCCATGGTATATCTATCATGGCAGTGAAGAAATATTTTCCATCGCCGGATTATTTGATCAATGGGTTGAAACCAGCACAGGCGAAACTTTCAATACCTTCTCTATTATAACAACTGACGCAAATGACCTGCTTGCTGTAATTCATAACTCAAAAAAAAGAATGCCTGTAATACTTGAGAGAAGTGATGAGTCAAGATGGGTCAACTTGCTGACCTCAGCTGATGAAGCCTTTGCTTTGCTCAAACCATGTCCGTCGGAAATTCTTAAAGCCCACACAATAGGGAATCTTGTTAACAGCAGATCAGCCAACAAAAACACACCTGAAGTAATCCGTCCAATTGTAAGAGAAAACAATTCCCTTTTATTCTAAGAATTCTTCCCTGACTTTACAGACTTATAGATTTTTCCCCCTTTACACCTTCACACCTTCACGCCTTCACACCTTCACGCCATTCTTACTGCGCAACAAAAATATATGTAAGTGTCCCCTTCTGGATCTTTGGAGCGTCAAGGTTTGGTTCGAATCTTGATGCAAGAGCGGTACCAACAGCGGTCTCGAACAGACATTCGTCCTTTGTTGTGCTCTCCCCCTCCATTATACTTGCGTTTTCCACATTTCCCCTCTGATTTACTTCTATAATCAGAACCACTTTACCTGATCCCTGGCATTTATAAATAGGTATGGGAAGATAGGTGTGATTACGTCCCTGGAGGTCGTAGTATATTCTGGTAGGGCCTCTGTAGTTTGCAGCCATTTTCCGGGATTCTTTTTCTTTCTCTTCCTGTTTTTCTTTCTCTTTTTGATTATCCAGTGTAAACTGGTCATCTTCTGTCATCTGGGAGTTTCCTCCGGGTTTGTCGAGATAATTGTCGGTGCCAAGCTTGCCACTCTCGATGAGCTCTTCCTTGACTTTATCGATATAATCCTTGGCATCGATTTTTTCATCGCTTTTGCTTGAGAGGTTCCTGGCGATGTTTAACATCTCGGCATCATCATGAAAAACATTTTCAATCGAAGTAGGAGGTAGCTTGACAGGTTTCTCAATAACCTTTTTCTCTTCTATAGCAGCAAATTCAATTTCGAACTTTTCAGTCTGCTTCTGTTTTGTTTTCAATCCCTGCAGCTGAAACGACATGAAAATTATAGCTGCCAGAAGGTGAATTATAACAGTTCCAAGTATACCAACTATTTTACCATTATATTTTCTCACAATTTTTTCTTCTTCTTGTTTTTCGCTTTTGCTTTGACGGGTTTAGCGAAATGCT
>JBGPAF010000383.1:0-2919 GCA_041480535.1 Bacteroidia bacterium | reverse complement strand
TATATTCTTGAATTCATAAGAAAATCAGAGCGTGGAATAATCCGCGGACCAAGGTAAAAAGTTTCAGACTTTTTCCCAGCCCTGAGCTTTCAGCTCAATTTCAGTTCCCTCTTCAGTTATCATATAATAACCCTGATCAGGCTGTGTCATGTGGCCAATAAGCGCGACATCGGGGATACTCCTTATTTTTTCGGCATTTTCAAGTGCGACTGTAAAAAGCAATTCATAATCCTCACCGCCGTTCAGAGCAGGAATGACCGTATCAACTTTAAATTCCTCAGCCGCTTTGCACGTTTCTGCATCAACAGGGATCTTGCTGTAATAAATCCGGCATCCTGTACCGGACAGCTTGCATGTGTGAATAAGATCAGAAGCAAGACCGTCAGAAACGTCAATCATTGAAGATGGAATAATATCATTTTCGCGGAGCCTGGTTAAAACATCTTCCGGAAACTCAGGTTTTAACTGTCGCTCAATTATATATTCATAACCGGCAAGATCGGGTTTGAATGCTTTGTCTTTGTCAAATAGTTTTCTTTCCCTTTCCAGAACCTGTAATCCCATAAACGAAGCTCCAAAATTACCAGTCACGCAAATCAGGTCATTTGGTTTTGCACCATTTCTCTTAATAACTTTTCCTTTTTCAGCTATCCCGATGGCAGTGACCCCTATTGTCAGTCCTTTAAGGGAGCTGGTTATATCGCCACCCGCAAGGTCGACTTTATATTTTTTACAGGCGAGATAGATTCCTTCGTAGAGTTCGTCTAAATGTTCTACAGAAAATCTGGAACTTATCCCCAGAGCAATAAGTATCTGACCGGGAGTGCCATTCATTGCATAAATGTCCGAAATTGCTCTTATAACTGCCTTATATCCAAGATGTTTAAGTGGTGTGTAAACAAGGTTGAAATGAATGCCTTCGAGCATAAGATCGGTTGAGACCAGGGTGAGATTGTCTCCTGAATCAATTATTGCAGAATCATCACCTGCACCTGAAACAGTGCTTTTGTTTTGCAGATCAGCCTTTTCTGTAATATGATGGATAAGTCCAAACTTCCCGAAGCTACCGATCGGTGTCCTATTGCTTTCAAATTCACTCATATATTTACATCCCCCTAACCCCTTTCAAAGGGGGAATTTATTTATTTATCTCTATTGTCTTTAACCTGTTGATCAATTGAGCCTTTATGCCTTAATGCCGTCAAGCCTTATCGCCGGTAATACCATTCACGTACGTATAATTCTTCGTCCGAACGGATTGATTGCTACTTCCGTAAGTTTGAAATGCTGGTTACCTAAAGGGATCCCAATAATTGTAAGGTATAGTAAAATACCAAAAAATGCATGTGTTATTGCAATCCAGATACCGCCGCACAGGAGCCAGAGAATATTCATGATAACGTAAAGGCATCCTGAAGCTTGTGGTTCAACTCTGCTGGTACGTCCGAACGGCCACATTGAAAGCGATCCCATTTTGAGCGTCTGAAGACCAAATGGTATCCCGACAATAGTCAGCATAAGGATCAGGCTCCCGATAAAATACTCAATCGCGATTATGATCCCTCCAAATATCAGCCAGACAAGGTTCCCAAAGATTTTCATCTGTAAAATGAATTTACTCGAGTATTATGGTTTTATCCTTTGGGTATTTTACCGAATAGGTAAGGACCAGCTGTCTTGTTTCCTGCGGTTTAATCTCAAGATCCCACTTGACTTCACCTGTCTGGGAATTGTGTTTTCCACCAGTCAGTTCAGCAGGGTCCACTTCTATTCCGCTGTTTGATGAGATAGGGATCTGATCATTGACAGTGATCTTTATTGGATTGGCCTTATTATTCCTGACAGTTATTAGGAATGAATATGTTTCAGTTTTATTGGAGCCGAATATCCGGGTACTTGTAAAATCTTTTCTTTTCTCTCTTTTTACCAGGATGCTGTTATCTGTTCCAAGGGAGACGGTAAGAGTGTCCTTTAACTGATTTACGTTAAGATATGATTTTCCAACGAAGGTATTTTCAAAATAGAGAGTTGCCTCACCACCTATAAGACTCTGTTTTGCCCAGTCAGGAATGTTACCGGTAAGGTAAGCCAGAGGCGACAATTTGGGAACAGTAACATATTTATATTCAGCCGGAGTTGAAGTCCTTTGTATTTCAATTATCTGAACCTTGCCATCGGAGGGTATTGAATACGGGACAGCTACATCGAATGATACAGTGGTTTCACCGACCTGTTTTTCAACCGCAACAGGAGCTGCTTCAGCCTCGTTCATCTCCATTTTCCTGTCCATAACTACCATTTCTGCTGCAGCCTGTGCGTCCTTTTTTTCAGCATTGTATGCAACACCGCGTATCCTGGGTGTTGGAACAGGAACAAAATAATCGATGAACCACGGATCAAGTTCAGGTACATCACCAGACACCCATGGCGTGGCATTGGAAAAGCTAAGTTTAACGTCTGTCCAGGTCAAACCAGTGTTCTGAAATACGTTTGCCTTATAAAGTATTGTCACAGGTTTCGTGATATCATCAACTCTTATGTCATAAGACGGGTACCAGCCTGCATTGCTTACAACATAACTGTAAGTAAGTCTGCCGGTTACCGGTTTTTCTGCAGAAACGGTCACTGTGATTTCACCCGATGGCAACTGCTTCCCGGTTTTATCAGAAATCTGCTGCTGAAGCGCAAGAATCTGCTTTTCATAATCCTTTATAAGCCTGTTTTTCTTCAGCACCGAATTGGTAACCTGATCCATATTTGTTGTATAAAGTTCCATTACACTTTTCAGCTGTTCAACTGAAAATGTAGTTTCCTTAACCAGTATTGCCCTGTTGGCGACAAGGAAAGCCTGCTTTTCGTTCAGGACAGTTATTGCCGCCTTTTCATCTTCAACTTTAATCTGGAGAGCTTCGATCTGGC
>JBGPAF010000382.1:0-2919 GCA_041480535.1 Bacteroidia bacterium | reverse complement strand
GGGTGTTTTTTAAACTTCCGATAACGATTATGTCAATTTTGTTTTCACCCTGGTTTAATTCCGTGGTAAAAACATAGGGTTTAGCTTGAATTATTCCGGCCTCCTGACCATTAATATTGACTGCTGCAACTGTGCCACTCCAGTTGGGTAGAAATATCTCGAATTTACCTGCACTATCAACACTTATCGTTTTGGAATATTTGACCGACTGCCCGAAGTATGGCATTCCCTGTTTTTTCCAGGAGCCGAAAGTAAGAGGTCTCGGGGCAATCATTCTCCATCCATGACTGATCGATTCAAGTCCAAAGTTGCCCAGCAGGTAAACAGGTTCAATTTCACAGTTAACACTGAACGGATCGGCGAGCAGCCGTACTTCATTCTTACCTTTCTTCAATAGTTTTTCCACATAAAATACATAAAAATCCGGATCCAGCCAGCTTTCACCTTTTACAGGCTGAATAAGAGTTCCGTTAAACGAAACCGTATATAGCCAGGGGCGTTCCACAACCAGCTTCATACCCTTGAAGTCTATACCTCCGCTAATTTCAAAATTGTAAGCTACTTCAAACCTGTCTCCTTTTTTGTAATCTTTATCCTTATCAAGGAATTCAGTCTTAAATTGTGAGGACTGGAACCAAGGATTCCCTTCATCAAAACCAAAATGTTTATATATAGAATCAGATGCATTCTTAAAATACATGTCAGTTTCAGGGCCATTTCCAATTTTCAGTTTTAGATAATCCTGGTTAAAGATATTCGGGCCAAGGCATGAAATCTCAGTTTTGGAGCCTTCAACAGGTACGCGTATTACCTCTTTAACCACAGGTGCCGGATCAACCACCTTATCCTTAAATACGTAAACCATATAACTTCCAGATGGATAAAGCTCAATAGGGAAGCTGACCTTATCTCCTGATTTTTCATAGGGAATCGGTAATACCTTACCGGTTTCAGCAGAAAGTTCTTCAACCGAGGCTCCGGTAACCGTAATCTCAGCAGCAGAGATATTGTCGAGGCTGAAATTTGAGAAAAATATCACCTGTCCGTCTTGCATCTGGCGGCGGTGATGATATAACTGGCCATTAGCGTCGGAAACATTAACAGTGAAATCAGGTTCGAGAAATGATGCGTCGATGATTTCAGCAGTCAAAACAGGATATTTTATCCAGGATTTACCTGAAGTAAGTTTTGTTAATTTATCAGAAGGTTCAGCCGCTATATACCTGGCACCTTCTCCCAGTTGAATTACTTTTCCTCTATTAGCAACATATTTTTTAAGTAGATTGAACGTTGGTTTTTCAAAATTATCCATTACATCTGGTATAATTACAATATCATAGCTGCACTGGTTTACACAGAATTTTTTTCCGGATACTTTGCCATAATCACGGATAATATTCTCATCTCCAAGATCATACTCAACCTGTTTTTGTTCAAGAAGGCTTAGCATGCTCCTGAAAGCAGGATTTATATCATTAAAACGCTTGTTAATTTTATCTCTTTCCGGAGAGAAATACATCCATGCTGTGGTAGTGGGTTCAAGGATCAGTATCCTGTTTTTCTGTTTTCCGGATGAAAGTGCAGCGGAAAGTCTTCCAAAATAGTCGGTCTGGTAGTGGTACTGTTTCCAATATGGTGCATAGGGCCCGAATGATTGAGGATAATCGAATTTTCGATCGCCCATAAGCGACATGAACGAAAGATGCTGATTTAACAGATTAACTCCCAGGACAAAAGCCCAATCGCCATTGCGCTTCATCTCATCAAACCGGAATTCCCAGCCTGAACCTCCATATGCTTCGCTAAGAGCCCGCCCACATCCAAACTGATTCACTGCGGAAGAAAGCTCTTTAACCGAGCGAATATTTCCAAACTGGTCAGGACGCATTATTTCAGAATTATAAAGAAGATCAATTCCAGGTATTTGATGGTATGCATACATGGCCATATTATCAGGTCCCTCGATGGGGCTTGGCCAGCCATGTTCCCAGTAATGCCCTGTCCATGATAGATTATTTTTCTTGCAGTAAGAAGACATGGGTATGGACCAGCGTTTAATAAACATATCAAGGATGGTAGCATAATAATCATGCCTTAATTTCATCCAGTTGCCGGTTTCTTCAATCATTGAAATCATATTGGATTCAAGGTTATAGCCGTGTAACTTCTTAAACCATGATGCCAGGTCGGGAGACCAGCGTATGGTTTCTCCGATATCAGAATCAGTGTTGGGCTCATCAGTGAATACCCCCGGGATGGTTTTACCGAAATCATCACCAACGGAATTTTTATACCCCGTAAGTGTAATGTCAATAAATTTCTCTGTTACGCCCTTTACGAGCAAATCAACATAGGAAAAACCACCGTACCATTTAGACTTTGGGAAATCACGCAGAGTGAAAACCATATACTGTCCGAATGAACCATTTTCTTGTGATGCTGTTGCGGTGATATCCTGCCACTTCCCTACTACATTTTTGAAAACGTATTTAACCCGCTGATTTTCTCCAATGGACAACGTGCTCATTTCATGAGGTACCAGCGCAACACCCTGGTTATAAGATTCCGGCATCTGTTCATTTACATGTCCACCGGCAAATCCGCTCGGGTAAGAATCTTCATCATAAATCCAGAGTTTCATGTCCAGCTCCTTTGCAACATCCCTCGAATATTTAACCAGGTCGAACCAATGGGATGAAAGATATTCGGTCATCAAACCATACCTTGGATGAAGAAATACTCCACCGAAGCCTCTCTTCTTAAAATCACGTAGAGTACGATCAATATCTTCTTTCGAAACATCCTTATTCCACACCCAGAAAGGAGCTGACCTGTACTCTGATGAAGGATCAGAAAAAATGGAAATCAGCTGATCATAGGAATTTACTTTTGGAGCAACAATTTTTTTCTCTTTCTGTT
>JBGPAF010000381.1:0-2923 GCA_041480535.1 Bacteroidia bacterium | reverse complement strand
TGGGCGATGGAACAATGCCAGAAAAAACTTAAAACCTGAATTTTTCAGTAATAATGAACTTAAATACAGCTCATTATCTGATAAAAATATTTTCCCGGGTGGAAATGAATTCAGATACTTCGATATAAAAAGCATCAGATATCAATCACAGTATGTGAGGAAGATCGATTTTCTCATTTCAAATTATCATGTTTATCTTTTCCCTTCCGAAAACAGGGAATTCAAACCTTATTTCTACTGGGAAGATTTTAACGGTAAATACTATATTGCTGTCCAGGAGGAGAAAAGCCCTGAGACAGACGCTGATTATGTTTATGTATATTTCACCCTGCCATCGAAATATCCTGTCGAAGGAGGCAAAATGTATGTTTCAGGAGCCCTCAGCAACTGGACATTTGACAGCAATAACATTATGAGCTATAATCCTGCCGGTGGAAGCTACGAGTGTATTATGCTTCTGAAGCAGGGATGGTACAATTACGAATATGTCTTTAAGGAAGACGGGGTTGAAGATGGCATAGCAACCAGATTTGAGGGTAGTCATTATGAGACCGAAAACGATTATACCGTTCTTGTTTATTTCAGGAATCCGCGCGACAGGTATGACAGGGTTATTGGAGTCCAAACTATAAATACACTTAACCGTCTGACAGATTAGTGTTTGTCGTGAGTATCGATTCCATGCTGCATTAAAACAGTATGCTTCAAGGTCTTAATAATCTCAGTCATATATTCATCAACTGCCTTTAAAGAGCCGGGAAGAGTGTAAATCAATGATTTACCTGTGATTCCGGCTACTCCCCTGCTTAACAGGGCATTTGGTTTTTCCGCCCCGTATTTTACCCTGATAAATTCCATAATGCCGGGAATCTCCTTATCCAGCAGTGGCTTAACTGTTTCAACTGTAATATCACGCGGACCAATACCTGTACCACCGGTTGTAAAAATGAGATCGGAGGACTGCCCTGCTTCAGCAACCAGGCTATGAAGGGCTTCAGCATCATCAGGAATGAGTACTATCCTGATATTTGAATCCCATCCCTGAACAGTGAAAAATTCTTCCAGTTTATCCTTTATCCTAGGGCCGCTTAAATCCTGGTATTCACCCTTGTAAGCTCTGTCGCTAAGGGTAACAATCAGTACTTCAAATCTGCCGGGCAGGTTCATTGTTTTGTTTTTTCGGTTACCATTATTCTGTCGATTACCATCATCTTATCCACTGCTTTGCACATGTCATAAACAGTCAGAAGGGCCACGCTGACGGCTGTCAAAGCCTCCATTTCAGCTCCGGTCCTGCCTGTGCAATGAACTTCACTTTCTGCAACAATTCCTGACTCATCAGGGAACAGGTCAACTTTAATATTGTCCAAAACAATGTTATGACATAAAGGAATCAGTGCCGAGGTCTCTTTTGCTGCATTTATCCCTGCAATCCCGGCAACCGTAAGTACATCACCTTTTTTAACAAGATTCTCTTTAATGAGCTTTAAAGTCTCTTCAGCGAGTTTTATATGACCTGAAGCTTTGGCGCGTCTCTGCTGTATCTCTTTTGATCCGATATCGATCATTACAGCTTTACCGGTGTTATCGGTGTGTGTCAGTTCGTCCATTTTATTAACCTCCTATATTATAAAAACTATCTTTCAGATTTTTTCGACCCTGTTCAGGTTTTTCACTAATGGCCATTTTTATGGCCTTCTCATTTCCCAGTTTCCTGATGTCAAACTCAACATCATTGAAAAGACACGGTTTAAGTTTGCCGTCGGATGTAAGTCTCAGCCTGTTACACATATTGCAGTTGCCTCCGGAACCGCCTGCCACTGTTGAAAAACGGCCTTTTTCAAGGTCCATCTCTCTTATATATCTCAATTCCAGATCATTTGATTTACAAAACACAGCAACAGCCATCGCATCTGGTTCCTCTTTTGATTCCCTGACCACACAATTTATTTTTATCGGGAACAGGTTAGCTCTTTTTGCAGCTTCTATTCCTTTAAAAACATCATTCAGGCTGCCTGTCCTGGTAATAAAAGTGTATGTTTCGGGATCGACAGTATCGAGACTAATATTAACTCTCTGAAGTCCGGAATTGTGAAGATCGTTTGCAAAATGCTCCAGTAGGGTACCGTTCGATGTTATTGACAGATCTTCAATTCCTTCGATACCTGCGATCATACCTACGAGTGTTACTATTCCTTTCCTTACAAGTGGTTCACCTCCTGTAATTCTGATTTTTTTTATTCCATTTGCGACCGCAGTTTTGGCAAAACCAGCAATTTCATCAAATGTCAGTATATCTTCATGCCTGAGGAGATGAATACCCTCTTCGGGCATGCAGTAACGACACCTGAGATTACATCTGTCCGTTACAGAAATGCGGAGGTAATTTATCGATCTGTTAAATCTGTCGTACACTTACAATTTCCCCTTTTTCAAAAACCAGCTTTCCGATTGGCATTGCAATTATGCCATCAACTTCGGGAAGCGCTGAGATGTGCGCTGAACCATGATACTCAACCGGCGAAATAAATCCATCGTTTGAGAGTGTCACCGGAATAAACGCCATCCTGTCAGCAGACCTCCTTGTAAACTTCTCATTCATTGGCAGTTTAATACTTACCTGGTGCCATTCATTACCCATCATTCGGGATATTAATGGCCGGATGAGAAGTTCAAACTGAATGAACGAAGATACAGGATTTCCGGGAAGTCCGAAAATGACACTCCCGGGATGCAATCCAAAGGTTGTGGGTTTCCCCGGCTGGACCGCTACCCTGGTAAATAGAATTCTAACTCCGGCCCGTTCAAGCACTGAAGGAACAAAGTCGAAATCGCCCATAGAGACTCCCCCGGTTATAATAACTATATCATTCTCTGAAATTGCCTTTTCGACAATTGAAAGAGTTTTATCTTCATTATCTTC
>JBGPAF010000380.1:0-2926 GCA_041480535.1 Bacteroidia bacterium | reverse complement strand
TGAAGTTTCTTTTTCCAGACGCTGACAGTTGCTGTTCCAGTCATCAGAGGTATTCCCCGACATCCTGACATAAAAAACCTCGGTATTGAACCTGTTGACTGATAATAGTCTGGCTAGTGCAAGTCCATCACCTCCGTTATTTCCGGGACCGGCAAAAACAATTACCCTTTTGGATCTGTCAAAGTTTCTTACAAACCATCTCATTATCTGATCAGCTGCCCTTTCCATAAGGTCAGCAGATTCAATAGGTTCATGCCTTATAGTAAACTCATCAATCTCTCTAATCTGATTGTTTCTGAATATTTTCATGTGCGATTACCAGGATCTAAAAAATTTCAATTCATAAATTTACACAATCATATGTTAAAAAGATTAATATATTTGCTCCGGATCAAAAATTACAGTACTTTATAATGAAAGATGTGAGTCTGGCAGTTTGATCTTATCTCAGTTTACGATTATAATGAATAATTAAATCCTCAAGAATATGTTAAAAAATCATCCTAAAGGTCTGCTGGTAGCATTTTTCTCCAATATGGGTGAAAGATTCGGTTTTTATACTATGATGGCAATCCTTGTCCTGTTCCTCCAGGCCAAGTTTGGGCTTTCAGCTGAAAAAGCCGGAGGTATATACAGCTGGTTTTATTTCAGCATTTATGCGCTTGCGCTGGTTGGAGGCATCCTTGCAGATTCAACAAAAAAATATAAGCTGGTAATTCTTGCAGGCATAATTATAATGTTCGCCGGTTATATAATAATGGCTGTGCCTGGAATGACACTCACAGTCACAGTAATAGGTTTGATGACCATTGCTCTTGGGAATGGTCTTTTCAAAGGCAATCTTCAGGCTGTGGTAGGACAGATGTACGACGATCCGAAGTATTCCAAACTAAGGGATACCGCTTTCATGATTTTTTATATGGGAATAAATGTTGGAGCTTTCTTTGCTCCTTTTGCAGCCAATGGCATGCGTAACTGGTGGCTTAAAGTTAATGGATTTACCCATGACGGAAGCGTTCCTGCTTTATGCCATCAATATATAAACGGAACCCTGACCGATACTGGAATTTTTCAGCAACTTGCCGACAAGGTAAACATATCCGGTCCGGTAACTGACCTGTCAGCATTTGCCCATAGCTACCTCGAGGTATTCTCCAAAGGGTATAACTATGCCTTTGGAATTGCCGCCGGTGCAATGGTCATTTCGCTTCTGGTTTATATTATCTTCAACAAGTTCCTGCCAAACAAGGAAACTAAGACAGCTGGTGTCTCTTCCGAGAAGATCGATTTCAAACCTTTGCCATTAATTGCGGCAATAGCTGCAATGGGGATCACTGCTTTCGGACTTCATTTCATCAAACAGGTGGGCTGGGCAAATGGCTCCGCATTTGGCCTGTTTGCTGCTTTTGTTACCTGGATTATCCTGACTTCGCGCAAGGAAGAGAGAGCCAGGATTACGGCTTTGGTACTGGTCTTTTTCGTTGTTGTCTTCTTCTGGATGTCGTTTCATCAGAACGGACTGACATTTACTCTTTTTGCAAGGGATTACACAGCAAAACAAGTCGGGCCTTTCACAAACCTTTTCTTTACACTGCCTTCATTGCTTGCAGTGATTGGCTCCATAGCAGGCATTTTAATCCTCCTTTATAAAAACGTCAAAGGAAGAACAAGGTTAATCGGAGGCACCTTGTTCGTAATTTCTTTCCTTTTGGCACTGTTTTACCTCACAGGATTTGACCCCTTAAAAATATTTAGCAAATATATCGCACATTTCGGTGCTTTGAATTCTATAGAACCTGAAGTGTTTCAATCTTTCAATCCGCTCTTCATTGTTTCCCTGACTTTCCCAGTTATGTGGGCCTTTGCCTGGATGAACAGGAAAGGAATAGAACCCTCTACTCCTAAAAAGATTGGGATAGGTATGGTCATTGCAGCCCTGGGATTTATCATTATACTTATTGCCTCAATAGGGGCACCATCACCTGCGTCGCTTGCCGGGGTTCCGGTCACTGACGCCGGTAGAGTTTCACCATACTGGCTTATGGGCAGTTATCTTGTTCTCACTGTTGCAGAACTTTTCCTTAGCCCTATGGGATTATCATTTGTCTCAAAAGTAGCACCTTCGCGTTTCCAGGGCTTGATGCAGGGTGGCTGGCTGCTCGCAACTGCAGTAGGAAACAAACTTCTTTTTATCGGTACAATACTGTGGGATAAGGTTTCATTAAGTACACTTTGGCTCGTATTCATAGTTTGCTGCCTTCTTTCTGCGACTTTTATATTCAGTATACTGAAACGCCTCGAAAAAGCAGCCTCAAGCTGATAATTAAATCAATAAGATCGCGTTTACGGTCTTAAACATACTATTTCATGAAAGTCCTGAAATTTGGAGGATCTTCCGTTGGTAATTCCGACAGGATAAGAGTTGTAAAAAAAATAACTGAGTCTGAACCATTACCGCTGGTTGTTGTGGTTTCAGCTTTTCAGAGTGTAACTGATTCCCTGAAAACCATCAGTGAGTCAGCCGCAGGGCATGATGCCGATTACAAACTGCTTCTCGAAGAGCTTATAAAAAAACACCATAATGTATGCCAGGAGCTGCTTAATGGTGATAATCTGAATGGCACACTTTCAAAAATCGATGATATTTTCAGTGAATTAAGTGAAACCCTGGGTGGGCTTTTCCTGCTGAGAGAATTAAGCAAATACACTCTTGACAAGGTGCTCAGCACCGGTGAGAGGTTGTCTTCAACAATAATTTCTGCTTTTTTTGAAAACTCACTGCTGATTGATGCCAGGGAAATGATTAAAACCGATAATAATTTCGGGAATGCCAATGTCGATTTTGCCCACACAAATACCCCCCTCAGAAAAAAGATCCTGAACAAGAAAAAGCTGATCATTGTGCCGGGCTTTATTTCAAGTACAT
>JBGPAF010000379.1:0-2930 GCA_041480535.1 Bacteroidia bacterium | reverse complement strand
TGATCAATCCGGGAGTGTTTCCGCGAGGGCACCTGGTTTTACACGACATACATTCCCCACAATACCAGATAGTTTCACTTTTCAAAAGAGAAATAATCTCTCTGTCATCCTGGCTTTGAACTATATTCGCAATTTCTCTGGGATCATAATCATAAAATTCGGCTGCAGGACAAATAGCTGTACAGACACCGCAATTCATGCAGGCATTCAGCCCCTCTTCAAACCTTATATCCTGCTTAAGCAATTCAAAGTAGTTTTCCATCAAAGGGTGCTAATTATAAAAACAGGTTCTGTTAATTTACTAACACAAAAGTACCGGTTTCAGCTCAGCCCTATAAGACGCTTAAAGCCTATTTTACATTAGTATAAATACCTATAGAATGGCATTATGGTGTGACGGCGTGAAGGTTTTTTTGTACTTTTGAATTATGAAACTTATTGCCGAAAGCGGAGGCACCAAAACTAATTGGTGCGCTGTATCTGATTCGAAAGAAACTGAAATAATATCAACTATAGGATTAAACCCCAATTTTGTCTCAGAGGACACTTTTAAAGAGGTATTGTCTGCTGAGGTTCTTCCTGGCTTAAAGAATCCATCCATTGAGGAAGTCTGGTTTTATGGAGCCGGATGCTCAGGCAAGATCATGGAAAAAAAGGTAAACGATGCGATCATTTCTGTTCTCCCATCATCTTCAATTCATGTTTTATCTGACCTGGCAGGAGCAGCCAGAGGTCTGCTCGGAGCAGCGAAAGGTTATATATGTATCATCGGTACCGGTTCAAACTCAGGATATTACGATGGCAAGAATATTACTGCCAATATCCCTCCTCTTGGCTTTATCCTTGGTGACGAGGGAAGCGGGGCATCTCTTGGAAAAAAATTACTGGCCGATTTCCTGAAAGGTATCATGCCTGCTGTCCTTTCTGATGAATTCAGAAATAATTACGGTGCTGAAAAAGATGAAATCGTAAGTCATGTTTACAGAGGTGTCTTTCCAAGCCGCTATATAGGAGGATTTGTCAGGTTCATTAAGGACCATATTTCGGATCCTTACTGCCGGAACCTTGTCAAAACATCGTTTGAAGAATTTGTTCAGAGAAACCTGAAGCTGTATAAAGCCAATGGCAAAACTGAAATTGCTGTGACTGGCTCTGTTGCCTGGCACTTCAGGGACATCCTTGAGGAGGTGTTTACAGGAAACGGCTTCATAATTTCAACAATAACCAGAGGTCCTATTGAAGGTCTTATCAGGTATCATAAAATGAATTATTAATTCTCACATACTATTAACGATGATAAGCATTACAGAATCTGAATCTTTATATCACGACCTTGAAAAGATGTCTGCGAGGGAACTTCTTGAATCGATAAACATTGAAGATCAAAAAGTACCCGTAATTGTCAGAGATTCAATTCCACGTATCGAGAAACTTGTTGAAGCAATCGTTGAAAGGATGAAAAAAGGCGGAAGGCTTTTCTATATCGGTGCGGGAACAAGCGGGCGGCTTGGAATTGTCGATGCATCAGAGATCCCTCCGACTTTTGGCCTCGATCACGGTTTTGTGATCGGTCTGATCGCAGGAGGTGACGGAGCTATCCGCAAAGCTGTGGAAATGGCTGAAGATAATGAGGAACTCGGCTGGACTGATCTTCATGCATTTTCTCCGACTAAAAGGGATGTGATTGTTGGTATTGCAGCCTCGGGTACAACACCTTATGTGGTCGGAGCCCTAAAAAGAGCCCGGGAAAACGGGATCTTCACAGGGGCAATTACCTGCAATTCAGGAACACCTCTTGCAAGTAATGCGGATGTGGCAATTGAAGTAATAACCGGACCCGAATTTGTTACCGGCAGTACAAGAATGAAAGCAGGCACAGCTCAGAAGCTGGTTCTCAATATGATCACTACGTCAACGATGATAAGGCTTGGCAGGGTTAAAGGCAACAAAATGGTAAACATGCAGCTTACCAACCAGAAGCTTATCAGAAGGGGCACAAAAATGATCTCTGACGATTTGGGACTGGATCCGGAAACATCTAAAAAGCTCCTGCTTCTCCATGGCTCAGTTAAAAAGGCGCTGGATGCCTTCAGGAATAATGAACGTTAGATAAAGTAATCAGCTGTCAACCATCAGCTTTCAGGTCTTCGGACTGGGGACTTCCGGATTATTTTATTTTAGTTTTGACGTCAATAAGTTTTAAAATATTATCTAGATCCTTTCCCCCGCCTACAATTGTGCTGATCGGTCGTAAAGTTCCAAATCTTTTTGCATCCCTGAAATTGTTCTTGATTTTTTGCGGAAGATTGCTTCCTTCAATCACCGGCTCAGCTTTGTTCCCAAAGTAAAAAGTGATCCTGAAAGTATCTTTCAGAACGCCAGCCCAGAATATTGTTTTCTTCTTCTGCTGCATCTTGAAGAGCCATTGCTTACCATCGATGTAATATCTCCATTCCTCTGTGATATCTTTATAATTATCTTTTACATAACTTATTATCTTCTGCCAGATTATCATTTTATCCCCAAATATCGAGGAAAGGATCTCATCCGATGGGTAAACGGATTTATCGCCTAGTACAAGTTTTTCAGATTCTGCCATAATGGATTCATTTTAAAGTTAATTACCTGAGTTAATAGAATGTTCTTCATGAGTTTTTTCGGTTGAAACGCCTTATTGCCCTCAAACTGAATCTTCTTGACCGTCGCCTTGGCCCCCTCCTTGATGTAATAGGTCAGGGCGACCTTATCCCCTTGCATTCTGAGGACCGGGATCACGATCGTGTTGTAATAACCTTCTTCATCATAGTATTGTCGAAGATGTTCGGCGTTTTCCTTAACCTGCACATCGTCCAGGAAACTCTTCGGTTTGATCGTGACTTTTTCCTTTAACTTGTCCGTCATGATTTCGGCGTTTCCCACAAAACCGATAT
>JBGPAF010000378.1:0-2932 GCA_041480535.1 Bacteroidia bacterium | reverse complement strand
ATCTGATATTATCAGAAAATATCTGATTACATTTATCTAAACTGATACTCATAAAAATAATTACAAAATAACCTTATTCAATCCAACAGGATAATCGTGTAAGAAAATGGTGTCGATCATTTTCGCGTAGTGACTTCTGCTGGCGACAAAATCTATTTCATTTATGTCGATAACAAGATATTTATTTTCGGGATTCTGCTTGAAAAAGGTGAAATAACTGTCCTGAACTTTCTGGAGATATTCCCCTGTTATTGATTTTTCATATTCGCGGCCCCGTTTTCTTATATTTTCCAGAAGCCTCTCCGGCCTGATATGAAGATAGACATAAATATCCGGTTTGGGGAGCGAACTATAAATTATATAGAAGATCTGCCTGTAAAGGTTGAATTCATCTCCTTTCAGTGTTGATGCCGCAAAAACAAGCGATTTCATGAAGTAATAATCGGCAACAGTGAAATCCTTAAACAGATCCTGGGTTCCCAATTCTTCATTCAGCTGCTTATAACGGCTTGCCAGAAAAGAGAGTTCCAGCGGAAATGAATACTTATCAGGATCATTATAGAATTTAGGAAGAAACGGATTATCAGCAAAGTGTTCAAGTATCAGACGCCCATTGAATTGTTCGGCAATCCGTGTTGCAAGCGTTGTTTTTCCGGCACCAATATTACCTTCAATAACTAAATAATTATACTTGATCTGCATCAGGGAATGTTAATATATCAAATATATAAAATGACATTAACAATATCAAAAAATAGTAAGGGCGTAGCATGCTACGCCCCCATGACATATCAACATAAATTCTAATAAGTTCTAATCCCTGTGATCTTCATGTTTCCTGTTGTCGCCACCTTCTTCCCTTGGCGGCCTCGGAAGCAGGACTTTTCTTGAGAGTTTCAGTTTACCGGTTTTCGGATCAATATCAATGAGTTTGACTTCAATCTCATCACCCTCCTTTAACACTTCGTCAACTGATTTGATCTTCTTCCAGTCAATTTCAGAGATATGAAGCAATCCGTCTTTGTTTGGCAGAATTTCAACAAAAGCTCCGAACTGAACAATTGTTTTGACTTTACCTTTATAAACCTGGCCTACTTCCGGAACTGTTACAATTTTTTTCACCCAGGCGAGAGCGGCCGTGATGGCTTCTTTATTTTCACCAAAAATATTTACATCGCCATGTCCGTCGACCTCTTCAACAATAATAGTTGTTCCGGTCTCACGCTGAATCTCCTGTATGACTTTTCCTCCGGGACCAATAAGTGCACCGATCATTTCTTTTGGGATTGTAAGCATTTCAATCCTTGGAGCATGAGGTTTAAGTTCAGGCCTTGGTTCTGCAATAATCTGCTGCATAATGTCAAGTATATGCATTCTCCCTTTCTTAGCCTGTTCAAGAGCTTTAGTCAGAACTTCAAATGATAATCCCTCAACTTTAATATCCATCTGGGTTGCGGTAATCCCGTCCCGGGTGCCAGTCACCTTGAAATCCATATCACCAAGATGGTCCTCATCGCCCAGGATATCAGAAAGAATTGCATATTTATCTGAATTTTTATCAGTAATTAATCCCATTGCAATTCCGGAAACCGGTTTGCGGATTTTAATCCCTGCATCCATAAGAGCCAATGTCCCGGCACATACTGTTGCCATTGATGATGATCCGTTCGACTCAAGTATATCGGAAACAACTCTGATAGCATAATGATTTTCCTCATTGGAAGGCATTATATTTTTCAATGCCCTGTGTGCAAGGTTGCCGTGCCCTATTTCCCTGCGGCTGATTCCCCTGGCAGCTTTTGCCTCACCGGTTGAAAAGGGCGGGAAGTTATAATGCAGGGTAAATTTCTCTGTCCCCTGGTTAAGAACATCATCAATTATCTTCTCATCGAGCTTGGTACCCAGAGTAACTGTCGTAAGAGATTGCGTTTCTCCTCTGGTAAAAAGAGCCGAACCATGGGTTGCAGGCAAAGGATCTATTTCACAGGTAATTTGCCTGATTTCGTCAGGCTTTCTTCCGTCAAGACGGGTATTCTCATCAAGAACAAGGCGTCTGGATGCCTCTTTTACAACATCATGGTAGTATCTTTTTACCAGCGTTTCATCAACAGGGTTTTCTTCAGTATACTGCGACAGGAAATCATTGATCACGGCATCGAAAGCCTCTTCTCTCCTGTGTTTATCGTTGGTACCTGTTCTGGCTGCATTATAGCACTTGGAATATGTTTCATCCCAGACTTTCTTCTTCAGATCTTCATCATTCTCCTCGTGGCAATATTCCCGTTTTACTGTTGTCCCGACCTCCTCCGCAAATTCCATCTGGGCTTTGCATTGTATCTTTATTGCCTTATGTGCAATTCTGAGTGCCTCAATCATATCAGCCTCTGAAACTTCCTTCATTTCACCTTCAACCATAAGGATGTTCTCGAAGGTAGCACCAACCATCAGGTCGATATCAGCTTCCTTCAGCTGTGTGGCTGTAGGATTTACAACAAAATTATTGCTGATCCTGGCCACTCTTACTTCTGACATCGGGCCATTGAAGGGGATGTCGGAAACTGCCAAGGCCGCAGATGCGGCCAGTCCTGCAAGTGAATCAGGTATAATATCAATATCAGCTGAGATGAGATTTATGGTAACAAAAGTCTCAGCATGAAAATCTTCCGGGAAAAGCGGTCTTAATGCTCTGTCGACAAGACGTGAAATAAGTATCTCATAATCGGAAGGCCTTGATTCTCTCTTCAAAAATCCGCCGGGAATACGACCTGATGAAGCATATTTTTCTTTGTATTCTACTGAAAGAGGCATAAAGTCGGTATCTTCTTTAGCCTCTTTTGCTGCCACAACAGTTGCAAGCAACATTGTTTTACCCATTTTTAATAGAACAGAACCATCAGCTTGTCTGGCCATTTTACCTGTTTCCAGGGTTATT
>JBGPAF010000377.1:0-2934 GCA_041480535.1 Bacteroidia bacterium | reverse complement strand
CTCCGCTTTTTCCATCGCCATCCCTGAAATGCTCAGCAACTGAGAGCCCTGAAAGGGCAACACGTGCTCTTGCTCCCGGGGGTTCGTTCATCTGGCCGAATACAAGTGCAAGCTTTGATTCTTTTAAAGCTTCCATATCAACTTTTGAAAGGTCCCATCCTCCTGATTCCATATTCTCAAGAAAAGCATCACCATAATTTATTACACGGGCTTCAAGCATGTCACGGAGGAGGTCGTTACCTTCCCTGGTTCTTTCACCTACTCCAGCAAAAACTGAAAGACCAGAATAGGTTTTTGCAATATTATTGATAAGTTCAAGGATTATAACAGTTTTCCCGACACCTGCACCTCCGAAGAGTCCGATCTTTCCGCCTTTTGAATACGGCTCGATAAGGTCAATTACTTTTATCCCGGTATAGAGAACATCCTTTTCAGTCGAGAGATCCTCAAATCTGGGAGGCTTGCGGTGAATAGGGTAGCCACCCTTTTTATCCAGTTTTCCAATACCATCAATTGCTTCGCCGGTAACATTCATAAGACGTCCCTTGATCTGTTCCCCGATCGGCATTGTGATGGGCGATCCTGTTGCGACAACATCCATACCTCTGCGCAACCCGTCGGTTGAGTCCATGGCTATTGTCCTGACAGTATTCTCACCAATATGCTGCTGGCACTCCACGACAAGAGTTGATCCATCGTCCCTTTTTATTTCAAGTGCATCATAGATATCAGGCATTTCTTCACCCTGTCTTTCAAATGATACGTCAACCACCGGTCCGATAATCTGGCTGATTTTCCCTATATTCTTTGCCATAAATCCGAATTATTAAAAGATGTTTAATTCAATATTGTTTGCTTTCAATCTTATAATCTTAACGTTCACGTCCGACAAGCGATCCTGTCATCAGTATCAGTTCCTCCTTTCGCTCCTGCGGGGCAGCAGCCCTGTCGAGACAGCTTAAGGCATTTTTTAAATAATCAGCGGCCAGGTTCTCCGAAACATATTTTATGTTAAGCTGATCATAAATTTCCGTTACTTTTTTTATCTTGGCTTCCGGATCAGATATCTCGGAGGAATATATTTCCTGAAGTCTTTTTCTCTGTTCATGAGAGCCAATCTCCGTTGCCTTTACATACAGGAAGGTCTTTTTCCCGGCAATGATATCCCCGCCTGATGTCTTACCAAAGACCTTCATATCGCCATAAGTATCCAGAATATCGTCCTGAATCTGAAATGCGAGTCCAAGGTACCTGCCATATTCATAAAGAGCCTCTGTATCTTTTTCATCGGCCCCACCGAAGATTGCTCCGATTTTGACTGAAGCTGCAATCAGGGCGGCAGTTTTAAGTTCAATCATCCTCAGATGCTCTTCGTGCAATACTATTTTTGCTTTTTCAAAGTCCATATCCAGCTGCTGGCCTATGCATACTTCAATTGCAGCCCTGTTGAATACACGTAATATTTTTTGCAGCAGGTGGGGAGGAGATTGCAGGAAACACTCATTTGTTATAAATGCCATTACATCGCCGGAAAGGATTGCCTGGTTCAGGTTCCATTTATTATGCACTGTGGCAAATCCTCTCCTTACAATGGCTTTATCCATGATATCATCATGAACAAGGGTAAAATTGTGAAATATCTCCAGCCCGGTAACGGGTATCACTGCTTCATCAATTTTATCGCTGTAAAGGTTGCATGCCATCAGGGCAAGTACCGGGCGCAGTCTTTTGCCTCCCATTGAAAGAACATATTTCACCGGGTCAATAAGCCTCTCTGATTCCATATTATAGGAAAGATTGACAATTGAAGTATTAACTATTTTTTTAAGTCCCGATTGATTGTACATGTTCCTTCCGGCAATCTATAATTAATTTCAAATTTTATCCTTTCAATGCTTCAGCACCGCTGACAACTTCAAGTATCTGGTTGGTAATTGCGGCCTGACGTGCTTTGTTATAATGCAGTGTGAGCTCGCGGATCATTGTGGTCGCATTGTCTGTTGCTTTGTGCATAGCCGTCATCCTTGCCCCGTTCTCGGCTACAAATGAATCGAGCACTGCCTTATAAAACTGTATCTTAAGCGATTTGGGAATAAGTTCTTTTACGATTGATTCCTTATCAGGCTCATATATATAGTCAACAGGCATGGATGTTTTCCCATCCACAGGAGTTGCCTCAACCGGAAGGAAAACTTCGTTTGTCAGTTGCTGAACAGCTGCATTCTTAAAGTGGTTATATATGATTTCAACCTTGTCAAAATCGCCGCTGACAAAACTATTCATCACCTTCTCCGCAAGGGCTGATGCTCTTTCGAATGTAAGCTCATTAAGCAGGTCATTGCTTTCTCCTGCAATTTTGAACTTCAATTTCCTGAGATAATCGAAACCATTTTTGCCTATAGCAAGAAACTGCACATTCCCTTTCTTATACTGCTCATAATAGTTGTCAGCAACATCCCTCCTGGCCTCTTTGACCACGTTTGAATTAAATGCTCCGCAAAGTCCACGATTTGAAGTAATAACAATTATCAGGATTTTTTCGGGTGCCGATTTTCTGCCGTAAATGTTTTCACTCTCGGAATCAGCAAGGCTCCGGGAAAGGTTAGCAAGTATCTCATGAAGTTTATTTGCGTAAGGCCTCAGCCTGACTATTTTATCCTGCGCTTTTCTCAGTTTTGCTGCAGATACCATTTTCATGGCAGATGTGATCTGCCTTGTTGATTTCACGGAAGTGATCCTTATCCTTATAGCTTTTAAGTTCGCCATTCAAGATTTATTTATTCAGTTACCCCGGGCCGGTTCAGGGCTTGTACTTACTTACCAGTTCATGAGCTGTTTTTTCAAGAACATCTGTAATATCATTGTTCAGAATACCTTCAGCCAGCTTATCAAGAAGGTCCCTGTGCTTTAGATCGAGATACTCAAGATATTCAT
>JBGPAF010000376.1:0-2942 GCA_041480535.1 Bacteroidia bacterium | reverse complement strand
GGCATTCAGAGCATCATGGACACTCTCAAAGGTTTTTGACAGATATCCTGAGACCATTAATTCTGATCTTATGAGGATGATCGATACACTCGACAAAATTGATAATGAAAGCGTTCAACGATCATTCCTGAGAATAATTTCACTGAGTGACCTGAATTCGATAGGTACCCGGCAGCATGGGATTCTTGCTGATCATTGCTTTAAAATGCTAAGGTCAGGCTTTTCAGCGATTGCTGTTAAAGCTTATTCAATGGAAATAGTTTACAAGCTTGCCATTATATATCCTGAACTTGCAAATGAGCTTTCTGCAACCATCAACATGCTCCAGGGAGAAGGGTCAGCAGGCATTCTTGCAAGGGGCCACATAATTCTGAAAAAACTGGCCGGTAGTGCTAAAGGCCATGGATCCAGTCAGACATGATCTTGAGCGCTTCAGGGGAAAATGTCTCTTCAATCTCACCATATTCGGCTGGCAACCCTGTTTTGCAGTGTTGAAAAAGATGATTCAGCCCAGTTAATTTTACTGTCTTTACTGCATTGTTACCTCCGGATTTCACTGCTTTTTCAATTGCAGGCAGGTTAAGGTCAGCTGCAACCTGCATGTCTTTTTCACCATTAAGGGCAAGAACCGGGCATTTTACTTTTTGCCAGTAAATGGCAGGGTCGGTCGATATAAAATATCTGAACCAGTTATATGATACCGGACTCAGACTTGCATTAAGCTGCTTCAAAGCCTGATCAACTTCCTCAGGTGATTTCTTTTCCCTGATAAGTGCTTTCTTATAAACCTGAGCTATCCGTGTTTCAGCTTTCGTATTATCCGGTTCCTTTTTTAAAACAGCGAAAAGTTTTTTATTAACGGAGATCCCTTTTTTAACCTCCTTCGTCTCAATCCCTGATGCCAGACTGATATCCTTGTTCTGCCTGTTTAGTATCATTTCACCCGGAACTCCCGTCCCGGCAAGCGATACTATAAATGCAACCTCCGGATTATTGGATGCAACAATAGGTGCAATTAATCCTCCCTCACTGTGACCGGTCAGGCCGATCCGTTTAGGATCGATCTCCTTCCTTATCTTGAGATAATGTAACGCTGCTTCAACATCGGTGGCAAAATCAGCAGATGTAGCACTGAGAGGACTACCCTGTGACTGGCCGACACCCCTGTCGTCACATCGCAAAACTGCTATTCCGTTCCGCGACAGATAATCGGAAATTACAAGGAACGGCTCATGCCCCATTAATTCTTCGTTTCTGTTCTGGGAACCAGAACCTGTTATCATTACAACGGCAGGAAAGGGGCCGCTGCCTTCCGGTATTGTAAGTGTCCCTGCCAGGGATATATCAGCTTTTTCGTTTTTAAATGTCACGTCTTCTGATATATACGGAAAGGGAGATTTTGGTTTTTGCGGTCTGTTAAAGGTGAATGTTTTCTTTAATTTAATCAGGTTAAGCGGCAGAGTTTTGCCTGCCTGCTTAAATATACCTTCTATCAATGTGTCGTTTTTAATGGTTCCGTTGTACTCAGCCAGCAGCAGAGGAGCCATGATTTTAATTTTGTTGCTGTCAAGAGTTACCGGTCCGATACTGATGCCTTTGGCTCCCTGGTCGGGACTGTCGAGAGAGGCAACAAGAGAGTCATTCTCATTTACTTTCAGATTATAAATAAGCCTCAGGTTTACTGCACCGAGTTCCAGTTTCCCCAGCCATGAACCGGTAACAGATTTCTTGTCAATCTTATTCTGTGCCTGAGTCTGATCGGTACCGGTAAGCAGAACTAAAACAAGTATAAATAGTGTTATTTTTTTCATGATGTTTTCTATTGAAGATCAAAAATACAGATTTAATTCTCAATTCCAGGAAGAATAAATGGTTACACAGAGAAACACTTAGAAAACACAGAGTGACACAGAGACTTAAACCATTGTTGCTCTGTGGCTCTCTGTGGATCCTCACCGCTGGCGCGGATTTGTTATCCGTGCCTGAAATTCTTGTGGCACCAATTGCAAATTGGCGCCAGCATCAGGTAACTTTTTGCTACTTTTGAAGATCATATTAGCGCTTATGAAAATTGTTGATACTACGGGCCAGCTTTGCCCGGCCCCGCTTATTGCCACAAAACGTGCTTTAAAAGATGTGCAGTCTGGAGATTCTTTTCAGTTAATTACAGATAACCAAACCTCTTTTGACAATATTTCCCGTTTCCTTAAAGATAACAAAACAGGATTTTCATTTAAGGAGTCAAATGGAATCTGGACATTGACAATTACAAAGGCAAATTCTGAATCTATCACAGTAAATCCTGAAGAATACTGCACCACTGAAATCCCTCATTTTTCTCAGGGAGATTTTATTATTGCTTTCACATCAGATAAAATGGGTGATGGTGATGAAGAACTTGGCCGTCTGCTCATGAGCAATTTTGTTAAAGCAATAAAAGATCTTGATGTTCTTCCTCGTAAGATGGTGTTTTACAATAAGGGTGTAACTCTTGGAGCGGATGGGTCTCCCGTCATAGATCAGCTTAAGGAGATTGAAAAGATGGGAGTTACCCTGTTATTATGCTCTACATGCGTAAAATTCTATTCACTCGAAGAAAAGATAAAGATCGGTATCTTAAGCAATATGTTTGAGATAGCCCAGGTCATGTCAACTGCTGGTAATGTTATAAAACCATGAATTTTAACAATATCCTGCAATGAAAATTGACCTTCTTCAAATGGTTGAAAGTGGTGGATGTTCTGCCAAGATTTCACCGAAACAGCTCGAGGAGATCCTAAAGTATCTTCCGTTGCCTGAAGACCCGAATATTCTTGTTGATATTGATACTCATGATGACGCGGGAGTTTACAGGGTAAATGATGATCTAGCCCTGGTTTTTACAACTGACTTTTTTCCTCCGGTATGCAGTGATCCTTATGAATTTGGACAGATAGCCGCAG